>JANOUN010000567.1:0-5894 GCA_031416875.1 Planctomycetota bacterium
GATGAGCATACTCTGAAGGCGATGGACGAGATGACGTCGTTCGCCCATGATAAATCGCCTGTGGGTTCGGCATATCAGGGCGTTCGTCATCGCGCAACCCTGCACCTGGCCATGCTGATGCACGACGTCGGCAAGGGACGCGAAGGCGATCACTGCATCGTCGGCGAACAACTGGCTGACGACATTGCCGTGCGTCTGCAGATGGCTGCCAACAAGAAGACGATGCTCATGTTTCTGGTACGCTATCATCTGATCATGCCGGATCTGGCGTTCCGCAGAGACCTCACCGACGCGACGATGCTTGTCGATTTCGCACGCCTTGTGGGTGCCCCTGAATTGCTGCGAATGCTGTACGTTTTGTCCGTGGCCGACATCAAAGCCGTTGGACCGGACGTCTGGTCAGACTGGAAAGGCGAATTACTGGCCGATCTCTATAATCGCGCGATACAGATTCTCAGCGGACGTCCATACAACCATCTGGAACGTGAACGCCTGCAAATGGTACGCACCGCCGTGCGGAGCTCCATTGTCCCTCTGGGAAGCAGGACGGATCCGGATACCTGGGGCCAATGGGCCGAAGCACAACTGGATACGCTTCCGCCATTCTATCTCATGACCGAACAACCGGACCGCATTGCGCGCGATCTGGACATGATTCATCAGTTGAATGAATCGGAAGTCAAGATTGAGGGTGAATTCGATGCAGAAACGGAAACGGTCAGCTATCGCGTGTTCGCACCTGGCAGATTCGGACACGGCAGTTTTCACAGTATCGCTGGAATTCTGTCCGGCCTGCGGATGAATATTCTGGCGGCTCAGGTCTGTACGACATCCAATGGCGTGGTGATTGCCTACTTTCGCGTGACCGATAATGATTTTACCGGCCCGGTGCCGCAGTCGCGAATTGAAGACGTGGCCGTGGCCATCGGGGACGTACTGACCGCCAGGAAGTCTGTGGACAGCGTTTTTCGCCGCAGCGGAATTTATCGAAACAACCGCATCAATCCGATCATCGTGCGGCAGGAACCAAAAGTCGGAATCGACAACGACTGTTCGGAACGTTTCACCGTGATTGACGTGTTCGCCACAGACACGCAGGGCCTGCTCTATACCCTGGCACATACGCTGTTCAACTACGGACTGAAGGTGCACCTGGCACGCATTGCGACGAATATTGATCAGGTCGTCGACGTCTTTTACGTCGTGGACGAACACCAGCGCAAAGTTGAAGACCAGGATCTTTTGCAGAAACTCAAGTCATCGCTGCTGGCAGAAATTCGGTTGCTGAACGGCAATTGAGACGAACGCAGGCGAGCGGAGCGGCGTCAGCCCAATGACACTCGATTTGATCGCAACTCGTATCACGCTAGCACCCGGTTTTCCACTGTTGATTTAAAGTGGGATAAGCTTCCAGCTTGTCATGTTTGCCAAAATGCCTTGGGTTTCATTCAGCGATGGCAAGCTGGAAGCTTACCCCACGGAGAATTGCCGACTCAATCAACTGGCTCAAACCGATTATGATTATGATTAAGAGTAGGATTATGATTAAGACGAGTGCCTGAGTCCGATCACACGACGCCACGTCCACCCGCATCATCAACTACGGAACGAATCGTGGCACCCGTATTCAACGGTTCAGAAATCGTTGTCGCGAGGCGACTGGAACCGATGCCGTGCGGGATGAGTCGCATGATTTCTTCCGCATGATTCTGTGATTCTGCCGGGATACCGATCAACGGACCCCATGATGATTGCGCCATCCCTGAAACTCCCGCCGTTCGCAGCTGCCTGGCCAGTTGCGTCATCGCCGGATGCGCAAACACACCGCCCTGCTCTGCTGCGTAAAACTTGCCGACCGTTTGGCCGTAGTTTTCCAGCGACGTCGCGAACGCTTCAAAATGTGTTTCGCGAACAGCCGGGATCATTCTCTGTAACACCTGCTGCTCAAGGTTTTCAATCAGCGTCTGAGGCATATGAATTCGCTGGCCGAAGAATGTACGTTCCTTTTCGCCGGACAGTCCCTGGGAATTCTCCGGATGCGCCAGCACAAAACGCCAATCGTCCGGAAACACAAATCGATCAACCTGCCGGCTGAGTGACTCACCATGATCAACCAGAAATCCGCCGCGGGCAAACCCCACCGTGCCGATCGCTGATCGCTCTGCCCGGCATGCAAGTTGAGCCAGCTGGAAGGGATCTTCCTGAAGGCGGCGATGAGTCATCAGTTCGATGGCAGCGGACAGCGCAAGTCCCAGTTGTGTGCCACTTCCAAGCCCCGTGTGAAACGGAACTTCGTGATGCACCTCGATCCGCAGCGAGTTGATATGGTGATACGATCGAATGCGTTGCAGGAATTCGCGGATCCGCTGGGAGATGTCCTCGGTTGCCTGAATCGCATCCTTGTCCGCAACGATCGGTGTGACGCTTAAGCGCCAGGCGGGCTGTCGCAACATGACACCGATTCCGCCAAACCGCCAGCGCGCCGCGGGTTCGCTGCAGATGAGTCCAAAGTGCAGACGCGATCCCGTCGTGACGTCGATCCTGGAAATGGTGACTGTCATCATTCGTTTGTCCATCAATTCGCTTGTCCGCTCTATGCCGTTTCAGGCAGTCAGCGCGATGGCGCGAGATTCAGGTGAGCGTGTGTTTTGGAATCATGTAACGCCAGAGGTTGTACTGTTGGACAAGCGAATTAAGGGGACAAGCGAATGAACAAGCACAGGGATCTGTGCGTTTACATAGGCTCGTTATGAAGGACGAATTCCTTGAGCATCGCGAACGCAGATTTTTCTACCGCGCCGCCGGTCTTTTCAACCGCTGGTTCCAGAAAACTGATCATATCCAGCACATGCTGCCGAGAAAGCAAGTGCAGCCGAGTCGCAAGGATAGCTGTTTCAAGGACCGCATGTCGAGCGCGATTGAATCCGAAGAACGGACGCCGTTCGCCTCGATACACAATGGATGAGGGCATCCGGCTTCTGGCGTCCGATGCATCGACGCTGTCCACAGTAAACTCAAACCAGCGGCAGCAATCCTTCAGCACAAAACCGTCGACCATCGCTGCGCGTTCGACGGCTGGCAACTCTGTCAGTCTGCCGATCGCCGCCTGAGCCATGATTTCCACTCGGTCAACCACATGAAACACACCACACCGCGTCGTCGCGAGATTGTTGAAGGTCGTCGAAGGCTGAAACGGGCGCAGGAGCAAGCTTGCAAAGTCACCCACCACAACCGGCCCCATCGGAGCGACGTTCAGGTGACCGGCTGCATCCACGCTTGTTACGATTCCTTCAACGATCATGATTTTTCAGTTTTCAGTTTTCAGTTTTCAGTGGGCAGTGGGCAGTGGGCAGTGGGCAGTGGGCAGCTGCTGCCAACTAAAGACTGCCAACTGACGACTTTGATCTCTCACTTTGCAACTCACGGATAATACGCGAACATTCCGTTTTACGGCACGCTGCCGCAGCAAAATCCGACAAGTCAAAAACAGATACTCCGAAAAAAGCGACCATGCGGGACCACGATCAGATTTCTCACTTACCGTCAGACAAACGTGCGCCTGCGGCGAACGGATGGCTTGTGATTGTGCTCATTGGACTCGTTGCCGTGCTGCTGTTCAAGACGGTCACAGACACCTGGCGAAATCGACACGATTACACTCAACGCACCGTCACGCCGCGGGGTGAACTGGCTGCCGACGAAGCGGCAAGGGTTGAATTGTTCGAAAAGGTCTCGCCTTCGGTCGTGTACGTTCGGATGAAGTCGAAGGACGTAGTGCCGCGGAGCGACGGCAGCCTTTCGGAGCAGGAAATTGGTTCCGGTACCGGCATTGTCTGGGACGAGAACGGCCACATCGTCACCAATCTGCACGTCGTGCGAGATGCGCTGCTCAGGCAGGGAGCTGAGATGGAAGTGCAGTTGGGGGAATCGTCGGGTTCCGCGGCGCCGCAGGTTTTTACGGCGGAGTTTGTGGGGGCGGTTTCCAAACACGATATCGCCGTGTTGAAAATCGTGGCCGAACCCTCGTTGCTGGTGCCGATTACGATCGGCTCATCAGAAGATCTGAAGGTCGGGCAAACGGTGCTGGCGATTGGCAATCCGTTTGGCTTTGCGCGGACGCTGTCCACAGGCGTGATCGGCGGACTCAATCGCAGCGTCGGCACCGAAGACAATAACATGCTTGCGGGGATGATTCAGACGGATGCGGCCATTAATCCCGGAAACTCCGGAGGCCCGCTGCTCGACAGTGCGGGTCGCTTGATCGGCGTCACGACGGCGATCGTCAGCACGAGTGGTGCATCAGCCGGACTGGGCTTTGCGGTGCCCGTCAACGACGTTCATCAATCGGTGGAACTCGTGATGCACGAAGCGATCAACAACCAGACGCCGTCGATGGGAATCGCCATTCTCGACAGTGAAACCGCCCGCGACAACGGCATCCCGGAACAACTGCTGGCCGGCGGCCTGGTCGTGCTCTACGTCTATCCCAACACTCCGGCGGAAGCCATCGGACTCCAGGGATGCTCCAAACAAGGCGGGCGATTTTTTCTGGGCGACCAGATCACTGCCATCAACGGCCAGAAGCTTCGCACCTTCGACGACCTCACCCGCCTCATGCAAACCTTCAAAGCCGGCCAGGTAATCCAGCTCAACGTCGTGCGCGGCAATCAGCAAACAACCGTAGATCTCACGCTGGAACCCAGAAAAGTCCTGCTGTGAACGGAATGACACTGAAGTTGAATCCGGCTGAGTTGAACTCCGCGTCACGCGGGCAAAGGGCGAATTTGTCGGTCCTGACTGGGTTGAGGTTCACTAAACAACTGCCTGATCGACAAACGGAATCCCGGCAGGACATCGTCTCCGGAAAGTTCGTGCATCTCGGACAGTGTTGTCGACACTTCAGGATCTGCAAAGACCATCACTTTGCGTTCCGCCGGTTGATGCGTAATAACACACCCGCGAGGTAAGACTCAAAAAAGCCCGTCGACTTCTCCACGAGTACCCCCCCCCTGAACAACTCAAACAGGCGGTTGTCGGTGGCTTCAAACCGGACCACGTCAGATTCGTCGCCGGTGCCTGGTGCGGGACGCATGCAAATCCGGTGCAGCGGCACCGCGCCAAGCAGTTCAACCAGATCGACCGCAGTCCATTCTGGAGGACTTGTGATGGACAAACTCATTTCGAATCCTCGCCGTCGGACACTCGGGAAAACGATTCCATGGTATGCTGGCGGAGTGCGTGAAGCGGAATCTAACGCACCAGAATTCCGGAGTCACCTTAAAACACGGGATTCTGTGGCACAGAACAGCTCGAAACAGATTCGCCGCCTGCTTCAGGACGATTCGCGTCCATTCGCGTAAATTCGCGGTCACAATGTGTTGCAGCCTGCAGGCGAATTCCGTCTGCGGAGCCTCTGAGCACCGAGACCTATGCCGGAGCAACCCGCTTCCGCAAATGTTCCGGGAAATCCGGGCGATGGCGGTCGATCAACAATCCGCCGATCACGATCACATCCATGTCAGTCCGCAGAAAGCAACTGATGGCTTCCGCAGGCGTCCGCACGATGGGCTCATTTTCATTCAATGATGTGTTCAGGACGATCGGCACGCCGGTCTTTTCAAAAAACCGACTGATCAATCGATGATAAAGGGGGTTCGTTTTTTTAGAGACCGTCTGCAAGCGACCACTGCCATCCACATGAGTCACAGCGGGAATGATGGCGTGCTTCTCTTTTCGGATCGGAAACACTTTTTCCATATAGGGGGTTGACTCATTGATCTCGAACCATTCGCCCACCTGCTCTTCGAGGATACTAGGGGCAAATGGGCGGAATTTCTCGCGAAATTTGATCCGCAGATTGATAATGTCCCGCATATCCGTCCGGCGCGGATCCG
>JANOUN010000568.1:0-2733 GCA_031416875.1 Planctomycetota bacterium
GGTAGCAGCGCTGGGCCTGGGGCTGGCGTCCGGAATTCCCGGTCGCAGTCCGCTTGAGGATGGATTCGGCATGATTGCGCTAACCGTACTGTTTCCAATGATCACTGTGATGGGATACGCACAATTGGCAGAATGGCGAAATCGCCGGCCCGTCTGATTCGGCATTCAAAACACCCCATGCAACGCACCCGCGTTCCTCCCACGAAACCAACAGCGGAGAACTGATTTATGCACTTCAAACTGATCATCGCCTTTGTTGACGATGACAAGACAAACGATGTCATGAAAGCCGCGCGCGAAGCCGGTGCAACAGGCGCTACGATCATCGGCAATGCTCGCGGGGAAGGACTGAAGCCCACCAAATCATTCTTCGGTTTGTCCCTGGAAAGTCAGCGGGAAGTGCTGCTCTTCCTGGTGGAGAAGCATTTGAGCCGCCGGATTCTGGAAACCATTTCCTCAACCGCAAATTTTGACAACACGCCGGGTACGGGAATCGCCATTCAGATTGATGTGGAAGACGCCGTGGGCGTGAGCCATCAGATCGAGAAATTAACCCAAATTGTGGAGGGCCAGCTGTGAGCGACGCGAAAATTGTGCGAGTTGCCGACGTCATGAAACGTGACTTCGATCTGGTGGACGGGAAACTGACCGTCAGAGAAGCTCTGCTTTCCATGAAGCATCCTGAGACTCGAACATTGATTGTTGACAAACGCGATGCGGATGACGAATACGGCCTCGTGCTGATCTCCGATATTGCGAAGAAGGTTCTGGCAGCCGATCGCTCTCCCGACCGAGTCAATCTCTACGAAATCATGGCAAAGCCTGTGCTGAGCGTGCCGCCTGAAATGACCATCAGGAACTGCGCGCGTCTGCTGGAACGCTTTTCCATCATGCGGGCTCCGGTGATCAGCGAAGGCAAAGTGCTGGGGATCGTCAGCTTTCATGATCTCGTTCTGCGTGGCCTGCTGGAACTGCTCCGCTAAGTGAGAGATGCACTAACTGCCGTGAAGGATGAGGGAGTCCCCGATGGAGACGAATGGAAAGTTCAAAGTTATGGATCAGAAATCCTGCAATGGAAAGGCAAAAACGCGTGTCGATACGCCTAAGTGCGCCCATCGAACCCCAGGTGTCAGCCGAAAGATTCTCTGGGGCATATCCATGGTGATGGTCGCGTTGTTCAGGTTCTTGATGACGTGGGCGATTGGAATGACCGCAGAACCGGTGAACGTTACACTCACATCGATTCTGGGTGTCCTGGGAATGTCGCTCTTAGCCTGGAGCTGGCTCTCGGACCGAACGCGCAATCGAACTCCTGATAATCCGCGTCACCTTTAGAGACAGGATTTAAAAATTGCAGACAGATTCTGTGAAGCACTCCCTTGATGATCTGGTTGTGAACCACATGCGGACGGACGTGCCGCGTCTGAATGTGGATCAAACTGTGGGAGAAGCGATGCTTGCAATCCGCGAAAACCCGCCGGAGAGCCGTATCATTTATTTCTACGTCGTCGACGAAAAAAATCGACTAAGGGGCGTCGTGCCCACGCGCCGTCTGCTGCTGAGTTCACCTGCAAGTTCGCTGCGGGAGATCATGGTGAAAGACGTCGTAACGATTTCGAACTCCTCGACCGTCCTTGACGCTTGCGAATACTTCATCCTGCACCGGCTTCTCGCGTTCCCAATTGTCGATTGCGATGGACACCTGTTGGGTGTCGTGGATGTTGAACTGTACACTGATGAAATCAGCGACATCGATCGGCGCGAAGGCAATGATGAACTGTTCCAACTCATCGGCGTACATCTTGATGCCATAAAACCGACTTCTCCGGCGGATGCGTTCAGAAGTCGATTCCCGTGGTTGCTTGCTAACATTGCTGGCGGACTGATGGCAGCGTTCCTCACCGGAGCATTTGAAGCAGAATTGCAGAAGGCCGTTGCATTAGCGTTGTTCATTCCCGTGGTACTTGCATTAGCGGAAAGCGTGAGCATTCAATCGGTGAGTCTGGCGCTGCGGGGCCTGAGCGGACAACAGCCGACGATTGGTCAGATTCTCAGGAAACTCCGACTGGAGGTCCTGACGGGACTTTTCCTGGGAGTTGCGAGCGGCGCGGCGGTTGCCCTGGTCGCACTGCTTTGGCTCGGGCAGTGGCGAGTCGCTGTGTGCGTTCTTGGTGGAATTGCCAGCAGCGTCGTATGTGCGTCTGCAATCGGGCTGACGATGCCGAACTTGATTCGACTTCTCAATCGAGAGCCCCAGGTAGCATCCGGTCCTGTTGCCCTCGCGTGCACAGATATGGTCACATTACTGATCTACTTCTCGTTGGCGAGGCTGTTAATCGCCTAATTAGTAACTACAGATCACACTCAGGTGCGCACTCCGGGAACATTTATTCAGGGCATAATTGGGATAGTCGCTTTATATGCTCCGTGAGTCCAACAGCTTTATCGACTGGAAGTTGTAACGCGATACCGGTCCCGAGCGTTTCGTCAAGGCGGCCAGCCGCTTCTGCGACTTCCAGAACTTTGTCTGCCCTGTTCACATCAACAAGGACCAGCAAGATGTCCCTGCGTTCGAAAAGTGCCAGCCCGAGAAACGTTGTCTTTTTCGAAAGCCCTAATCCTCTGGCATTGCTCAAAATCGTGGCCCCCGTTGCGCCAGCCGTCAAAACGGCTTCGAGAACATGATCGACCCTCTCCGAATCAACGACGATCAGCAACAATTTGAAGTCCATG
>JANOUN010000569.1:0-2777 GCA_031416875.1 Planctomycetota bacterium
TTCAGGCAGTACAAACTGCCGTGCGATGCGGATGTAACCGCGAAGTGCGCGAATGTTGTACGGATTCGTCGGGGTCTTTGCCAGATCGAGCAACACCGGTGCGGCGTCTTCGGTCATCCATTCGCCAAGCAGCCGACTGCTGCTGTCCTGAAGCTGCGGATCATTGCTCCTCGCGGCAGCACCTATGGCTGCCAATGCTTTTGTGCCACCCATCGCTCCCAGAATCTCAAGCAACGAAATCTTTGTTGGCACGGCCTTGGTGCGATCCACGGCAGAGGCAAGTTCTGTCGCACAGGCTTCGCGATCCGGCATTCGGATACTGGCAGCTTTCAATGCCTGAAGTGCCACGGGGGCATCTTCACGATGTTTCGGCGAAACGACCTGCGAGATCAGGACGGGCAATTTCTGCAGACGAACCGTTTCTCCCAAAGCGATCAGTGCCGCACTGCGGACGTCTTTGTCGGAATGATCAATCGCTTTCAGCAGTTCCGGCACTGCGTCGATCCGTCGTTGCCCCACGAGTTGCAGCAGCAACGGATACATTTTCCCTTTGGCACTTTCCAGCAAAGCCAGAATCTGAGTGTCGATCTTTTCGCCCGGAACCTCTGCCAGCGTGACTTTCGCCGTTTGCGAGAGATCCGCATCGGCATCCAGTGCCATCTTCAGCAGGGAATCAAGACAGGACAGATCTCCGACGCGGGCCAGTGCATCAATAGCCGAGAGTCGCACTTCTTTCGGGCCTTGTTCAGCCGCCTTCAGAACTGCGGCAAGCACCACCGTGTCAGGGCGATCCGCCATGGCCTGCACCACCAATGCGGCTCGATCGGGCGCAGCGCGATTGAGTTCGGCCACCAGGGCCTGATCAATCTCACCGCCTGGAAATTCCCGGGCGGTACTCAGGGCCAACTGAAACAATTGCTTTTCGGGCGATTGGAATTGTTCCAGCAGCAGTGGAATGCCGTCCTGACCACGAGCCAGAATCGCACCGCGGGTTGCTTCGACCAATCGTTGCATCGGAACCTGAGCGGCGCGGACTTCGTCGTAGATCGTGATCGCTTCCGCGGACTTGCCTTCCGCCATTAATCGTTCCGCACAGAGCACACAACCTTCGGCGATTGATGGACGAACGTTGTCAGGAGCTGCGGCCAGTGAAGTGCGGAGCGATTCGGCAGCAGCTGCATTTCCGATGCGTCCTAATGCCACAGCGGCGGCCGATGCGACTTCCGCGTCGGCATGTTGCAGTTTAGGCGACAATGTCTCCACGGCTTTGGCATCACGGCGGACTCCAATAGAATTGATTGTCCCCACCAGAAGTCTGCCCTCCAGCGAATCTGTTGCCGTCCGCAGTGCTTCGTCAGCCACATCACCGGGAATTGCTTCCAGCGCAATTCTGGCCCATGAAGACAACTGAGCGTCCGGCAACAGTTTGGCCAGATCAGGTACAGCGGCGCTGGAGCCATAGATCGCAAGATTCTTGCAGGCGATGGCTTTGTCGGCAGATGGAGCGTCAGATCGCAGGATGGTCAGCAATTCCTGCTCTTTTTCAGGTGATGCCTCCGGTCCATCGAATGCGTGAACTGATGGAAACGTGACGGCAAGCTTTAATGCAAGTATTGAAAACAGGTGAATCAAGTGTCGGGGTCGTTACATGGTTATGGAATCCAGTTTGTGGTGGTGGGTGAACAGTTTAACAAAGGAATCAGCTTCATCGTTCAGACAGGCCAAATACGTCGACTAAGCCTTGTCATTCTGGTCTGATCAATGTGTTAAACCCTCCACGGTTCTCGCAGTGCTTCTGATCGCAGACGATTGGCTTGTTCGTCGTTGACAAACTGATGCGTCGTGTTGTCGTACTTCACTTGACGCCCAAGGTGCAGGGCGATGTTGGCTGCGTGGCAGGCGATGTGGGCATTGCAGGCTGCGTCGGCATTGCCCTTTGGCTGACTGCGTGTTTTCACACAGTCCAGAAAATCGCGAACGTGATACGTCGCCGGATAACCGCCGATTTCGTCCACCGTCCTTCCGGCAAGCAATTCCGGAGAACTCAGCACGAGTTTGCCGCTGTCGCCCGCTTCGACCCAACCGGTTTCGCCTTCGAATCGCACGGGACACGAACCCAGAGGAATCCAGCCGGTCTCGCGGAAGATCAACTCCGTGCCGTTTTCGTAACGGGCAACCAGTTGGCCATCTTTTGGCGCATCGTATTCAATCGGAGGCGGGCAATCGCCCACCGCCCACTGGCACAGATCCACGCAGTGTGAGCCCCATTCGAGGACCCCGCCTCCAACCATCCCGCCGCCCTTCTCGAAGTTGAAACCATCGAGAAGTTTTGCATTAAAAGGACGCCACGCGGCTGGACCGAGATACATGTCCCAATCGACGACTTCCTTATCTGGTTCCGTCTCCGGGACCAGCCAGCCACTCATCATGGCCTGCATTCCTGCCGGATGCGCAAACACCTTCCGGAGAGTGCCGAGTTTTCCGGTACGCGCCAGTTCACACGCAAACGCAAAGTGCGGCAGATTGCGTCGCTGCGTGCCAGCCTGGAAGACTCGCCCCGTGCGACGCATTGTTTCAGCAAGAATCAGACTTTGCGCGATGTTCTTGGTAACTGGTTTTTCGCAGTACATGTCCTTACCGGCCCGCGCGGCATTCATGGCCATCGTCGCGTGCCAGTTCGGTCCGGTGGCGATCAGGACCGCGTCGATATCGCTGCGGTCGAGAAGTTCGCGAAAGTCGCGATACATTTTGCAGTCTTCGTTGCCGTATTTTTCGTC
>JANOUN010000570.1:0-9724 GCA_031416875.1 Planctomycetota bacterium
TCAGCTTCACGAAGATGCGGCGCGCGATGCGTTGTTGCGGTTCCGTGAACCGCTGCAAGGTTTCTTCGGCGCGTTGTTCCAATGCACCGCTCACGCCGCCGGTTTCTTTGTAGGCGGCGAGGGTCAACCACGGACCGCGTCGCTCGCGCCACAGTTCGGACAAGGCGTGTTCCAACAGCGGCAAGGCTCCTGACTGACGACGCACGTCGGCGAGCAGCACTTCCATCAGTCCCGTTTCCAACATCGCGCCGACTTCTTGAGCCGGTCGTTGAATCACTTCCCGCAGTGCGGCCTCGTCGGTGGCCAGTTCGCCCAGTAACAGTTGGCGGTCTTGCAGCAGCCCCTTCAACTCCGGCATGCGCAGGCAGTGCGGCATGAAGTCGGCTCGCAGCGTGATGACCACGCGGAAGCGTCCGTCGGGACGCAGGACTTCGTGAGCCAACTGCCGCAAGAAGCGACCGACTCGTTCGTCGTACTTGTGGCGCGCCGCGGTCGCCGCGAGGTCGGGGGCGAGTTGTTTATCCGCGTGCCCAGCGGGCCGCGCGTCGGGGGGGACGTCGATCCCGCGCGGCCCGATGGGCACGCGGTTAAACGAGGTCGGGGCGTGAGTGAACAACTCCTCGAACTGATCGACAAACAGCAGCAGCGGCTGGGACGTGTCGCCGAACCAGGTCTCCAACGTGTGACGCAGCCCGGTCTCGGGCTCGTCGAATTGGGAGAGCAGATCGGTGACGATCGCACCTCGTTTCTCCGGCGGGTGGTCACTGGCCAGCGCGACGGCGAGCGAGCGCCACGGATCGTCGGCTGGTGTGAACGTCACCGTGTGCCAGTGCCGGCTGCCGGGGATGGCGTCTTGGGCGAGTCGCGGTAGCAAGCCAGCCCCCACGATGGAGGACTTCCCGCTGCCCGACGAGCCGACCACGGCCACGAACCGCTGCGTGCGGAGTTTGTCGATCAGGTTCGGCTTGTCTTTCGTGGGGCCAATGTCTTGCTCGCGACCGAAGAAGAACCGGGCGTGCTCCGGTTTGAACTGCATCAGTCCGCGATACGGCGCAGGTTCTTCCGGCAGCGTGATGCCTTCAAACTCGGTCGCCTTGCCGAGAATCCCTGCGACCAGTCGGTTGAAGGCGATCTCGTTATTCGCTCCGCCGCTGAAATCAACCCATGTGCGCAGTTGCAGGAACTCCGAGATTGAACTGGCATCGGCGTTGGGCAGCAGCACGGGGATGACGCGGAATTCCTGCTTCTCTCGCACGGCGCGCTTCAGGGCGACCTGCATTTCCTCGTGATGCCAAGGTCCATTCCCGGATGGACCAATGAAGACCGCTACGGTTTTGCTCTGTCGCAATGCATCTTCCAGTTCCGACTGCCACTCGACGCCGGGTATCAGATGCCACTTGTCGAGAAACGGTCGCAGCTTCGCTTCGTCAACCAACCGCTGAGCGATCTGCTCGACCAGCGGCTTGTCATGGCTGTTGTGGGAGAGGAAGACGTCATATCGCTCGGCGGGTATGGTCAATCTCCGACCTCCAGTTTCAACAAGGCTGCCACTCCATTTCCAGGAATTGCGAGGTGATCTTCAGTGAAGTCACGTCCCTGTTCTTGAGCCACTTTTACCAGCGCATGATGGGTACTCCTGCACGGTTAAGAGAGGGCAACCAGCAGACACGCCCGTTGTGGGATCATAAAACATAGCAAAACAACGATCTCCGCAACAGTGAGCATCAACCGATTTCGGCGACGACTTTTCCGTCTTCGATTCTGGCGTCGTACTGAGTCTGGCAGATGCGCTGGTTGAGGCAATGCTGTCCGGTGCTGACGTCGAACTGCCAGCCGTGCAGGGGCAGGTGACGATGTTTCCGCGCAGCATGCCTTTACCGAGCGGGCCTCCGGCGTGCGGACAGATGCCGTCGAGCACATGAAAGGTACCATCGACATTGAAGACGGCAAAGATTCGGCCATCCGCAACAACTTCCGCACTGTTGCCCGGCGGAACGGATGCGACATCGATCAAGGCGACTGCGGCCACGGATTCTTGTTACTCCTGCTTCATCGATTTCGCAACGATTTCGGCATTGCGCAGCACACGCATCACATTGCCGCCCAGAATCTTGTGGATCGATTCTTTGTCGTAGCCTCGATTCAGGAGTTCCTGAGTGATCAACGGGTACGACGCAACGCTCTCCAGTTGATCGGGAAGACGCGGCACACCATCGTAATCCGAACCGATTCCCACATGATCGATCCCCGCAAATTCTACGATGTGATCAATATGATCGACGACATCGTGCAGACTTCCGCGAGCGTCCTTGTCCAGTTTTAGCTGCGCGGTCGGCACGATGAACGCCGAAAAGAAATTCACCATCACCACGCCGCCGTTCTTCGCGACCAGCGGCAGGATATCGTCCGGCACGTTGCGAGGATGATCACAGATGGCTCGAGCGCTGGAATGCGAAAAAATGACCGGGGCTTTCGTAGAGATCAGCGCCGCTTTCATCGTGTCTGGCGACACGTGCGACAGGTCGACCAGCATGCCCAGTCGATTCATTTCCAGCACGACGTTCGGGCGAGCAGCGTCTTCGGCCCGCGATACTGTGGCATAAAGTACCAGCACCGCCGTAATCCGCCATGACGTTGCTATTTCAACTGTCCCAGATTCGCTTGTAGTCCCGGCTTCAGCCGGAAAAGGGGCTGAAGTTTCATGGTGGCGCAGGCTGAATTTCCGCCTAAAGGCGGTACTACGAACAAAATGGGAAAGTCGAACTATACAGAATCGGGCTGATTGTTGTGGTCGTGGCATAAGTTCGTCCCGCCCATGAAGTCCGACGGAGCGCATCCATCAGACAGATCCGTCGGATCGCTGGCGGTCAAACGCCCGCGTATCGTTCGCAGGGCATCACACTAACCGCTAGAGGACGATTAGTAAACCGCCTGGTCGTTATTCCTGCTGCCCTGCGGTATGCCAGGGGGAACGCTTTCCGGGCCGACGGGAAGGCCTTGCAGCAGGCGCTGTTCAGCGGCCTGGCGGGCAGTGCTGCGCGGGCGTTCGTAGCCGCGCGGGGAAGAATCCATTGACGGACCAATGTCCGGGTCAGGAAACGGATCCTGTCGACTGTAGGCGGCATTTTCAGCAGCCGGCATTTGACTATACCAGGAGGGGTATCGAGTGAACTGGGGATTCAAGCAGCCAGCGATACTGACCATCCCGACGGTCACAACAGGCAGCAACCACGCCGACGTTCGAAAACGAACTCGGTTTGATCCTGACTTGTGATCCGCCATCGCATCCATAAAAAATCGTACTCTGTTTGTTTTGACACTCGGGAATGATTTGACTAACGTCCGCCGTCGCAGATTCTTCTGAGACCCCATTCGCATGGACGCGGGTTGCGGCAAAGGCCACGGATGGCCGATGCCGCATTTTGTGGCCAACAGATTACTGCTCCGTCAGTGATGGATAGATGGGTTGTGTGCCACTGGCTCTGCCAGTGTTTCATGCAGATGGAGAACACTGGCAGAGCCAGTGGCACACATCAAAGCACGGTTGACAGAGGACTACGCGGCTTTGAATGCACGAGCATTCGCTGCCCATTGAACCCATTCGGTGACTTCCGCAAGATCCGGCTTTCTGCCATTGCGCAGAATTCGTTCACCTGCTTTCGAGTTTGAGAACGGTTCAACGACTGCCAACAGATTTTGCGGATTCTGTCCGGCAAGGCCTTCCGGGGTCGTGATCCCGCAGGCCACCAGAATCTGAGCATCATGGCCACGCAGTTCCGGGATCTGACACAACATCCGCGACTGATGCTGCCACTGTTGAATCACTTGCGGCGTCATGCGTCGATGGTTCAGCTTTTCGGAAATTCGTGCTGCAGGCATGTTCAACATATCCTCGACCGTACGAATTCCGATGGCTTCCAGCATCTGTGCGGTACGCGGTCCGATCGACGGTGCTTTTTCGAGATTGCTGGTTCGATTCAGAAAGAATCGCAGGCCACCCGATCGATCGGCGACTTCACCCTCGTCGCCCTCCGCTTCAATTGTCTCTGTTCTGAGTCGTGACGCCTGACGGCTGCGACGAGCCAGGCGGCGGGCACGGCGTTCTTCGACATCAGCATCAGCACTGATCAGGCGACGACGGCGGCTGGTACGCGGTCCAGCCGAGGCTCGGTGACCATTCTCGTCTCGCGACATCGCAGCCGTTGCCCCCACCGACGCGGTATGAGATGCAGCTGTCGTTGTGCGCGGCGTTGACCGAACTGAAAAGCGAGAACGATTTTGACGGGCTTCATCGAGCGATCGAGTGAATTGACCGAAACGAGCCCAATTGATTGCCTGTTGACGATCGATCAAACGTCCTCCTCGACGATAGCGACTTCCGGACTCCGACCGTTGAAATTCTGACACTCGATCAAACACGGTTTCGGGGCGCAGGCGGCTCAGTTCTTCGACGCTGTGAATTCCTGAAGCGTAGAGCAACGCCGCATCACTGCGACGCAGCATCGGCACACGCGTCGTCAATTCCGCCTGGCCTCGCAATGCGTGCAGACGATCGACCGACAACTGAAATCCTTTCAGGCGCGTCGTTTCCTGCAGTTGCGGAACCGTTCGATTCAGCAGATCATCAATTGTCAGGATGCCGGACGCTCGCAGTGCTTCCAGTTCCCCCAGCGTGACGCCGGCAAGGTCTTCCACGCCGTGATCGACTTCCAGATAAAACAACCAGTTCGTGCCAGTCGGAGGAATTGCCGCTTCGACCGGTGGCTGCGTTGTCTGCTGAATCACGATCGGGCTGACTTCCATCAGGGGTTCCACGTACGCATGCAGGATCGGCTGCGGCGCCACGGGTGTCAGCACGACAGGAGCCGGTTTCGGCTGTTCAGCGCGATGATCAAAGGTTCGCACGTCAGCATTGAAGCGTGCGAACAGGTCCCGCACATCTTTCTGGCACGTGAAGAATACGATCTGATGTCCCTGCTGAGCCATCTCGGTCAGCAACATCACTGCCGCATTGGCGCGTGCATCGTCCGATGTCACAAACACGTCGTCCAGAATCAGCGGCACATGTCCCTGAGTTTCGGCCCGAACCTGAATCAACGCCAGTCTCAGAGCCAGGCCGACCTGATCGCGTGTGCCCCGACTCAGTTGTAGCAGGGTCAGATCTTCACCTGTGTGAGATGACTGGACCAGAATACGATCCGGCAAAGCAGCAGAGACACTGCGGCACTCTCCATCTGTCAGTCGCTGAACATATTGCGAGGCGAGTTCAAGAACCCTGGAATGACTGCGAACCTTCAGGCGCTCAATCACTTCCCTCAGACTCGCTTCAGTGCGATCCAGCTGATGGCGATGTTCTTCAAGCAGCTGGATTTCTGAATCCAGCCGGGAGATTTGAGAGCGCAACACATCGAGTTGCTCCAGCGTGGCCGTGCCAGCCAGTTCCTGACGCAGGCGTTCCAGCAAAATGCGTTTGTCGCTGCGAGAATCTTCCGTTCCACAGCGTTCGGCAACCAGGCGACCTCGTTCAGCTCGCAGACGTGCAAGCTGATCCTCCACTTCTGTAACCGTCCGATACTCCTGCAAGCTCTGAGTTTTCGGACCCGACAATTCCTGATGCCCCGAGAAAGGACAGGCCATTTCGCTCTTCGGAATTGCCCCTTCGGCAAGGACGTTTTCCGCACGCGCGAGTTCCGATCGCAGAGTTGCGATCTGTGCTTCCAGCAGACGTTCCATTTCGGCAGCGCCCGAATGGGTGCGTTCGGCCAGCGTGATCTGAAGCGATTCGACCTGTCGAACGATCGCTCGTTCGTGCTGACCGAAATACGCACACAAGGCCGCGATTTCGCCGCGCAACTGGCGAATCACATCGACATCGCCCTTGCCTGCGGATTCGGAATGGCTCGATCCCCCGAGTCGCTCAGTGAGAGTCTGTATTCGTTCTTCAAGTCGAGTGACGATTGCGCGAATAGATTTTGCCGATTCTCCCGGCTGCAGTGCTGCATCCAATGGCAGGTGGCGTGTATCGCATTCGTGCGCGATGAGCCCGCGAATCTCCCGCCACCGATCCAGGCTGGCAGTGACCGTACGAATCTCGCTTTCGATCGCCTGCCGGTCCAATGGCAGAACATTTCGACGACGGAGTTCCACGAGCCGCTGTTCAAGCCTCAGAATCTCGGCATTAATCTCGCGACTGCGTGCGTCAATGCCCTCGATACTCACGGATGCCGCATCGATCTCGCACATGAGTAGTTCGATACGCCCTGGCAAGTCAGCGGGAGGGCGTCGAAGGGCTGCGATTTCTCCCTGCAGATCAACCTGACGGCGATGAAGTTCGGAGATGCGATGGACAACGCCTCCCTGTATTCCGCTGCCATCGCGATCGCGAATCGTTTGAATCAACGCGGCTTCAGCCTGACGAAGTTCCGGATCATTTTCGCTGAACCCCATGCCGGATTCCATGCACAGTCGCGTCAGCAGCTCAAAGCGATCCGCTTCTTCATAACCGACCGTGAAGACTTCACGGAAGACATCTTCCGTCACCCACGCTGGCAGTGAGTTTCCGTGCCCGGATGTTAAGAGCCGATCGAATTCGTCGATCATTGTGAATTGTTCGGTCGCACTTCCCGACCAGGCCCGCCGCAGAGTGCGAGGCCCGCCTGCTGTTTGAACTCGTGCGTGGCCGGATTCAGCATGAATCGCAGTCTGCATCCACGGTGTGTTGCGACGGTAGCCGAACAGCAGACCGCGAAGAAATCTGACAAAAGTCGATTTTCCGGCACCATTCGGTCCCCAGAACACAGTCACGCGGTGCGACAGCTTTTCGATCGAAACGTTACAGAGCGAACCAAATCGATCAATTTGAACATCCGTGAGTTGCATCGCTGCCATCCTTCGTTGAAATCAGGGGCTTTTTGTTCTTGCTTCGCCGTCTCAAACCGGGAACGACCCGGATTTGCAGAACGGATCAGGCCACTCGCCGCAGAAGATCCAGACCGACCGCCGCTTCGCTTCCCGCACCCAACGGGATTCCGACCGCACTGTTTTCGATCAAGCGGTCGCAGTGACTGAATCTCAAAATCCGCTCGCGAACAACGGCTGCAAATTCTTTCGCAGCCATCGACGGATGCCGACTTGCATCGACCGTGCTGTTGTCGGAAAATCGAATTCGAGACGGCCAGGCTCCGGAATGACCCGCGTGCAGACTACTGCGAAGATCCTTCAACAGGTCAAACTCGCTCAGCGGTTCGGTCAGCGATCCCGAGAGCGAAAGCTGTCCGTCGATCACCCATTCCACAACGGTCGTGCAACGGCCATTCGTCGACGAAGATCGGCTGCGTTCACGAAGCAGTTCGCCCAGTTGAGATGCCGCAATTCCCTGTCGGCACGAAATCAGTTCCTGAGCGAATCGAATGACATCCGTGACACAGGCTCGCGCAGTGAGCAACTGTCGCGACAGGTCTGCATCGACCAGTTGGCAGCCAAAAGTACCACGCTCCATGGGGCCGATTGACTGCGGACAACCGGCGGAAATTCGCAGCAGACGATCATGTGATGAGGCAACGCCGTCGATGGAATCGGAAGTTGAAGATGGCATCAGCGAAGGCACGGCAACATACGCCAGATCGGCTTGAGGACGACGAGCGGATTCCGTGCCGACTTCAATTCCCAGTGCGCCCGTGCGTCCCGGAATCGACGACGGCGACACGCTGTACTCGATTCGTTCTGCACCATCGAACCACACATCAAGGCGTTGCCCTGGGGCCATCAGAATGGCATCCAGACGACGCAGGGCGGCGTGATCTGACTCCCGATGCCCTGCCAGTACCAGGCGGATTCCGTGTTCACGAAGGGTGACTGTCTGAGCCTTAAGCCATGTCACAGCCAGACCGAGATCCTGACTGGATTCCGTTAACTTGCCGGCTATCAGCAGGAAGTGACAGCGGCCGACAATGGAGGCTTCGATGACGTTGGTCACGGCCGTACGTACCGCAGAACCCGCTGTTTTTCGCAGCCATTCGGGACTGTCAGCGAGACCTGAAATTGGCGAACCAAGTCGAAGTGCGTCGGTATGTAAGAATCGAACGACAGACATCCATGTCTCCCTGCAATGGAAGGATGCAGAATCCCCAAGGCGCAATCCATCACGCTCGGTGCAAACGCCTTGACTTTACAGAATCGTCTGAATCGTGCCTATAGCATTTCGGCAGAATTCGCCGAAGTCAGTGGCTGTGTCCTCGATTTCGCTGAAACTGACATGCGTTCTGCTGCGTGCGGTCAGAAATGAGTCAGGCGAGCGGAGTGGCGTGAGCCCAATGGCACTCGATTTCTTCTATCAGCCGGTACGCGTTAGCGTCCGGTTTACTCAGAATTACTTGGAAAACGGGGTGCTAACGCACTTCGGCTGATACGAGTTGCGATCAAACTGAGTGCCATTGGACGTGAGCCCTCCGGCACCTCGTTTTTTGTACCGGCAAGCTGACGCATGCCGCTCGCCAATTCTCTTACTCATGACCGCGTGGAGTATAGTTTTTCAGTCCGTGCAGCCATCGGGGATTGCGGATGCCAAAGCGGTTCGCATCGGAAGGTTGAAAACTCTGCAGCGTACGGTTTTCGGCGCAGGAGAGATTCGCTACTCTACGGAGCAACAATCGTTCAATCCACTGAGTTGGGCGAACTTCCCACCGTCACCATCCTGCCCGGGGTTCTTCGTATGCTCTTCAAAGCGATTCTGCTTCCCTCGCTTCTGTGCGCGATCATATTCAATCACTGCGACGTGAGTTGTGCTGCCGAAGTTCCGGAGGGTTTTCAGGCCATTTTTAACGGACAGGATCTGACAGGGTGGCACGGAATGCCCCATTTCGATCCTCGTGATCTGGCGAAAATGACGCCTGAAAACCGTGCGAAGCAGATCGCCGAATGGACGGAAGACGCAAAGAAGCATTGGTCCGTTGAAAACGAAGAACTGGTCAATGACGGCTTCGGTGCGTATCTGGTGACAGACGGCGAATACACTGACTATGAATTGCACATCGACTACAAGACGGTGCCGTTGGCAGACAGTGGTATTTATCTGAAAGGGAATCCCCAGGTCCAGATCTGGGATGCGACAGAGGAAAGTAAGTTCAGTATCGGGGCGAACAAAGGCAGTGGCGGACTGTGGAACAACAGTCCGGGTGCGGAGGGCAAAGATCCTTCAGAACTCGCCGACAGGCCGTTCGGAGAATGGAACAGTTTTCGCATCCGTCAGATCGGGGCGCGCACAAGTGTCTGGCTGAATGGAAAACACGTTGTGGACAACGCGATCATGGAGAACTACTTTGATCGCGAGAATCCATTGTTTCCGAAAGGCCCGATCTGCCTGCAGACGCACGGCGGAGAAATCCGCTGGCGCAACATTCATCTGCGTGAGATTCCTGCAGAAGAAGCGAATCAGATTCTGGCTGAGAGTCATGCTGACGGGTTTGAGTCAAAGTTCAACGGTACCGATCTGAACGGCTGGGCCGGTGCGGCAGAAAACTACGAAGTGGTCGATGGCGCGATTCGTTGCAAAGCTGGTCATGGGGGCATCCTTCATACCAGCGACGAATTCGCGAACTTTGTCGTTCGTCTGGAGTTCACGGTTCCGCCATCAGGTAACAATGGGCTTGCCATCCGCACAGACGGCACTGGCGATCCGGCCTACGCGGCAATGTGCGAACTGCAGGTGCTGGATTCTGAACACAAG
>JANOUN010000571.1:0-3159 GCA_031416875.1 Planctomycetota bacterium
GACAAGCAACGCGCAGGCACACCGAATCACAGACATGGTGTGCCTGCGCTGGCGCTTGTCACACCCTACACATTCACAAACTGGCCAGCCGTGCAAATCATCCTGGAGGATCTGTCCGTAAATCGCCGTTCCGTGTTACGCGACGTTATGAACACTGCGGCGAGACACCAGCCATGCTGACACCAACGTCAGCGTCACGGTCGCGATGGCCGTGACGGAAATACACGCCAGCATGGATGGCAATTCCGCCGTCACCGGCAACGTCGTGTCATACAACAATCGCCGCAGTCCGGCCACGCCATAAGTCAGCGGATTGGCGCGGATGAGCCAGTAGAGCCAGCCGGAATCGCCGCCAGGAAAAAACGCGCCGGACACCAGCCACATCGGCATCAGAAAAATACTCATGACGGCGTGAAATCCCTGAGTGGAATTCATGGGCCATGCAATGATAAATCCGAGGGCCGTCAGTTCGGCCGCAATCAGCACAAGAAAGCCGGTCGCCATCAGCATGCGAGTCACCGACCAGGTAACCTCGATCGGCGAACCAAGTCCGACTGCAGAAATCAGCGGTCCGATCAGCAGGAACAAGCCGGCCTGCAGGATTGCGAGCAATGTGCCAGCGGTGAGCTTGCTTAGCACAATCGACAACCGCGAAACCGGAGCCACCAGGATCCCCTGCAGAAATCCTTCCCGGCGGTCTTCAATAATAGAGATCGTGGAAAAGATCGCCGTGAAGAGCACGATCAGTACCGCAACACCGGGCAGGAAGTATTCCTGATAGCTGACGGGATGCGACAGACCATCGGCCCACGACGGCGCCGTGAATGAACTCCGCAGCCCGGCACCGAACAGAATCCAGAATATGATCGGTTGTCCTACTGCACCGATCACGCGCGTCCGTTGTCGCAGAAAGCGAATCAATTCGCGTTTTGTCAGAGCCACGATGGCATGGAATTGAGCAGATTCACCGGGCATTGGTGTCTCCGGTCTGTGAAAGCGATCGACCAGTGAGTTCCAGAAACACGTCTTCCAGCGATGGCCGAGTGAGTTCCAGGCTGAGAATCTGATCGCCAAAGGCCTGGATGATCTCACGGATCTGGTCGGCAGGATTGCTCGCGCGAAGCGTGATGCGATCACCCTGCAACTCCGCATTGCCACCGATCAGCACCCGGAGCGAATCCAGATGTTTCACCGCATCGCGCAGTCGCACGGTCAGGCGATCCCCGTCCAGCCGACGTTGCAGTTCCAGCGGAGTGCCCTCAGCCACCGTTCGACCGCGATCCAGCAGCAGCACGCGATGACAGAGTTCGGCTTCCGGCATCAGATGCGTGGCGACGATGATCGTGGTTCCCTGCGTCTTCTGTTGAGCAGTCACCAGTTCCCAGAATTCCTGCCGGGCACGCGGGTCCAGTCCGCTGGTCGGTTCATCCAGCAGCAGCACTTTGGGATCATGCATCATCCCTTTGGCAAGTTCCACGCGACGCTTGAGTCCCCCGGAAAGCGTGCCCACGATGGACTGTCGGCGATCGAGGATTCCGAATTGCTGCAGCATGTCTGACACGCGATTGTTCAGCATCGCACCTGACAAGCCATATATGCTGCCGTGACATTTGAGGTTTTCAGCAACCGTCAGCCGCACATCCACTGCCGGCGACTGAAACGTGACCCCCAGTTGTCTGCGCACAGAAGTCTGCTGTGTTGTCACATCAAACCCGCAAACTGTCAGTTCGCCGGACTGCATGGGGATCAGGGTCGCCAGCAGGCGAAAGAGTGTCGTCTTTCCGGATCCATTGGGCCCAAGCAGCCCGAACAGTGTTCCTGCCGCGACAGAAAAGGTCACATCGTCCAAAGCGGTACGATTTCCGTAGTTGTAGCGAAGGTTTCTGGCAACGGCGATCGATGTCATGAAGATACGTTGGACAACGCCGGGTTGCATGTCCAGCCAGCCCTCGCTGCAAGTCGCGAGTGTCTCAAAAATCGCAGGGCGCGCTGCGCATGATCCATGACCAAGGGGGTCAGTCGCGGATGATTGTCAAAGTAGGTCCTTTCTGCCGGAAAGGACTTTCGCAACTCGTTGCGACATGCGTCCAAATGACGGTGATCGAACGGCAACGGTACGACGTTGAAAGGTTATTCGCCCAAAGTCGGTTCGGCTGACGCCGAAAGTCCTGCTCGGCATGAAACGCCGTTCGGCGTCAAGGGTTAGATTTTGCATTAAGTCCTTTCTGTGTCAGGACATGATGCGTATATTTCGGATGTGAAATTTGGAGGTTTGTTCTTGAGCAGGGTGGCTCGAAATGCAACGGGACGACGCACAGGGAAATGGTGGTTCTCAAAAGGGTTCGACATCGGCAAGACCAATTCGGAAACCGCCAAAACCGGTAGGCAGAAAAGCGGCTCGCCGGCAGGTGATTGAACTCATTGGTCACTTGTTTCCTCCCCAGTGGTTCACGCGATGGCCGGTCCCTGGGTCGGTGACCTGGACGCCGCAAAAGGTTGTCTGGGTCTCGTTGATCATGTACTGGATTCCCGGAACGGGAATGTGCGAGCGATTTCAGCGAGCCAGGAAGATCGTCAGCCGACTGCATCCACGCTGGACAATTCCCGTTTCATTTGGTGGCTTTACTGAGGCGCAGGAACGAGTGTGGCCTCAGATTCAGGCCGAATTGATTGGCAGGCTTCGGCCCGATGCATCATGGACAGACCAGTGGAGAATTGCCGGGTGGGGCCACAGTAGTCGGGGCCATCCACCGTAGTCGGAGTAGTAGTCGGGGCAGTAGTAGTCGGGGCCATCCAAACAGGTATCGATGGCAAAGCGCATCAATGATCGTTCATAGTCCGCGAATTTGTGGGACCGCCTCAGGCCTGTCGCGACACACGACTTTTCGGAACTGCAGACGGCACGGCGGCGTTGAAGCGGGAGGCGGGAGTAATGCGGTTTGCGGAGCGGCGTTTCCCGAATTGCTCAACGACCTGCAACCAGAGTTCCGCAGACAGATTCAGACGCTCCAGTATCGGCGGAGCAGTCTTTGACACGGAGCCGCGTTTGCCCGGTTTCACCTGCCGACCGGTCCAGTCCAGTAACTGCAGGTATTCGGGCAGCGACATGAACACACAACCGCGATTGGACGCTCGGCGTGACGGCGATCTCTCACGAAC
>JANOUN010000572.1:0-15163 GCA_031416875.1 Planctomycetota bacterium
GGTGTGCATTTCGACAGACGGGGTCGCGCCGATCTGTTTGCGATACTCGACTGCGGGACTGGCAGCATCCGCTGACTTTGCGAAGTGCCATGTGAGTGTATCGGTATTCTGCACACCACAATGCACTTCCCCGCGACGCGCGGATCGGTTGTTGCTGAACGATGACATTGACAGGATTGGTATGCAATTGAGGAAACTGACGGACGGCGATCCAGCTGCTGCGTGCGATCGGCACTTCGAACCTCAGATCATGTGGTTTTCCGTCGGCAGGGACTTTCTTTGAGGCGGCGACCTGTCCGTTGACGACGATTTCCACCAGCCGTTCACCGCCTTCCACAAAACCTGTGTCGCGAGGTGCATGCAGATTGACAGTGTCTCCGACCATGCGATTTCCGGAAGGCGGAAGGAGTGTGCCATAGGCGACTGCTCAAGGTTGTTCCGGAGCAAATGCCACAGACGTCTCGATGATCACAGGGGCCGGCGCCGCCAGTGCGACATCTTCGGTTCCAGCGGCACTGCCATTCACGGTGAATGACGTCGCGTGAGCGTACCCATCCGAGACGTACGAACGACCGGCGGCAATCCCGCCGCACCATGCTGAAAAGTCCACGTCCTTCACTTTGCCGAGCTGCACGTAAACGCGCCCCTGTCCGACGCGACGACTGCTCATGCAGGGAAAGCACGGCCCCCATGTCAGCACGCACCCCACGTTCAGTCCTTCACCCTTCACCTGATTAAACATGTCGGAGGGCGTAACGCCCTGAGTCGGGTTGTCATAGTGAGAACAACCGGCGGCGTGAATATGGTGATCGCCACTGAAGAATCCCGAATCCGCGGGGTTGATCCAACGTTGAAGATTTACGGCGAGTGTGGCGTTCAACGGGACTCTTTTCTCTTCTGCTGGTTCTCCGATTGTGACCTTGCGGACCTGACGAACGTATTCGGGACCACGGCTGCTCTCCAGCGTAAACTCGCCCGGAGGCAGCAGGACAACATCGCCGTCCTTCCGGTAAATCTGCGGCTGAAAAAAGAAATCCGGCGCGAGCCGTTTGGCCTGAGGCGGATAGACGCGACCGTGCTGATCACGAAACTCAAGCCGTGCGGTCGTGGGCTGACCGTCGGCGTCGTGGATGGATAGTTTCACAGGAATTGCCGGACGTATACTGAACAGCACCGGGACTTCACTTCGAAACCCCAGATCCTGTGTGCCCTCACCGACATCAAACGCAATTGTGGCCTCCCGCGCACCCGCCTCACTGCAGTGGATCAAGGCCAGGGCATATTCAACATTCAGGCCACTGAGTTTGGCCGTCATCGGCGACTGGTCAAACATCTCAACGTCCAGGAAACGCCGTTCCCGGTTTGTGTTTTCATTTCGCTTGAGTTCGGTCTGGGCCTGTCGCAGCAGAATGCCTTCTGCTGCTCCACCATAGACGGCACCAGCCTGAGGACTGGAGATGTTGAGAGAACGTGCCAGCGTCGCGTCATTGATGACTTTGATTACGACAGGCGTGTAGCCACCCTGCTGCAGCACGGGATCGCCGGGACCACGTTTCACTTTGACACGCAGCTCGGGATTGATCTCAATCACAAACAGCACGACAGGATCAAGCAGGGTCTGCAGCGCCACGCCGTCTTCCGCAGAGATCGCTTTGCTGATATCGTCGCGTCGTGATGCCTCCAATGGAGCGCCGAGTGAATCGAGCGCCTGCAGTAGTCGCTTCACGTTGGCCGCGAGTGGCTGGCCATCTGCTTCGCGGCGAGTGACATCGTCGGCGAAACTGCTGTTGCTGCAAAGCACCACGATCGCCAGCAGATACAGAATCTGCCCGGAAAATCTCCGCAAGTTAAAAATGATCATGACACTCGACTCCGAAGGCGAATGATTCAGGCAGCGATATCAGAGATTTCTCTTTATATCGTACGCGGCCTCAAATGGTTAGCCTCTCGTGCGATCTCTACGGCCACGGCAATTGTTCGATCATCCACCAGCGTGGTTTCCGAATGCCTTCCAGCAGGCCGAAATGTTTTCTGGCGACATCGCTGACAAAACTCGCGATTTCTTCTGGTGAGTCGCTGATGTGAAAGCGATCGACGTCGGCCACGCTGATCGTACCCTCCTTTGCCATCGTGTCTCGCAGAAACTCCAGCATCGGTTTCCAGAATGCAGACCCTGCGAGGACGATCGGGAATTCTTTCACTTTGCCGGTTTGCACAAGTGTGGCAATTTCAAAGAGTTCGTCGAGTGTCCCCAGACCGCCCGGCATCGCCACAAAAGCGTACGAGTACTTTGCCAGCATGAGTTTCCGAATGAAGAAGTATTCGAATTCTACAAACGTGTCGAGATACGGATTTGGTTCCTGTTCCAACGGCAGCACGATATTGCAACCGACACTGTGTCCGCCGACATCTTTCGCACCGCGGTTTGCGGCTTCCATGATTCCCGGTCCTCCGCCGGTCATCACCGTAAATCCTGCCAGTGCCAGATGCTCGCCAACGCTTCTGGCAAATTCGTAATACGGATGTGTTTCCAAGAACCGCGCCGATCCAAAAACCGTCACGCACGGACCGACAAAGTGCAACTGCCGAAAGCCGGAGATGAGTTCTCGAAACGCTTTGAGCGTCATCATCAGTTCGCGAAACCGCGATTGCGGACCGTCCAGGAAGCGGATGTCAGACACGCGCCTGGTTTTTGACCGATGGTACTGCTTTGCATTCGGCTCCAACGACCCGTGAGTTCTTGTATCCATAGTTTTGACAGTTGCTTCTGTTGGTCCGGCAGGACACAAATCGTCGCGGCGCGTAAGTGTTGATCAGTCCAGAACGGTGCAGCATACAGCGCCGGGGCATCCTGAGTCGATAACATCCCGCACGGCGCAACTCGGCGAGCCGGAATGCGTCAGCACCCGCACCTTTTTTGATACCGGGACAACTCCGACTGGAGCTTTTAACGGAGGCCATTGATGTGCTGGGTTTTGAATCGTCGAGATGCTTTTACTGTTTGGATGGCGGGCGGCGGTGTCAAAGCCGGGTTTCAATATGGAGCGAGCGACGATCTGGGCATCAATATCGCGAGTGACGGCGTCCATGTTCACGATTTCCAGGCGACACTGCTGCACCTCCCTGGAATTGACCACGAACGTCTCACGTACCGATTTCAAGGCCGCGATTTCCGCCTGACGGATGTGCATGGAAACGTCGTGCAGGCTGTGCTGGCATGACCAGGGGCTCTGTCAACCGTGCTTTGATGTGTACCACTGGCTCTGCCAGTGTTCTCCATCTGCATGAAACACTGGCAAAGCCAGTGGCACACAACGAGATCTATTCATCCAGAAATGCCCGCAGCCTGGGCATCAGGATCTGTTCGATGTTTTTTGTCCAGCATTCCCAGACGACAAGCACTTTCCAGCCGTCGGCCCGCAGGCGTCGAGTGTTGCGGCGATCACGGACAGCGTTGCCCATACGTTTTGCTTTCCAGAATTCGGAATTCGTTGCGGGCGTCACTCGTCCGTAGCGACACCGGTGTGAATGCCAGAAGCAGCCATGAACGAAGATGATTCTGCGACGCGACGGCAGCACGATGTCGGGTTTACCAGGCAGATCGATGCGGTGCAGGCGAAAGCGGAATCCCATCCGATGCACGATCGATCGTACAATCAGTTCCGGCTTTGTATTACGCGAGCCGATCCGCGACATGTTGAACGATCGCTGTGCGGCAGAATGCACGTCGGTCATTGCAGGCGACTCAGTTCTACTTCAGCACAAGCTGCACGGAAATCACGGCACCATCGCGAAGGACTTCAATCGAGATCTTGTCTCCGGGGCGATGACTTTCCACCTCGGAAAGGAATTCATCCGGCTTCAATGTCTTTTTGCCATTCACACCCACAATAACATCCGCGCGGGTGATGTCGCGAGTTTCAAATGTGACGAAACCACGCCGTGTACGGCGAATTTCAGGCCCCCTCAGTCCGGCTTTGGCTGCCGGTCCGTCCACTGCCAGCGTCTCAATCCTCAAGCCTGCTTCGGTACGAGCCACTTCGTCGATGCCAAATTCCGGACGAATGAATCGCCCATGCTCAATGAGTTCCGGAACGACGCGGGCCAGCAGGTTGGCCGGAATCGCAAATCCAATCCCTGAATTCTGGCCAGTCTTACTCGCAATCGCCGTGTTGATCCCAATGACTTCACCATGAGAATTCAGCAACGGCCCGCCGGAGTTACCTGGGTTAATGGCGGCATCGATCTGAATGACGGACTTGATTGAACGCGCCTGCGTCACCGGCAACGTGCGGTCAAGGCTGGAAATGATGCCCGTGGTCATGGTACGTTCCAGACCAAATGGATTTCCGATCGCAAAGACTTTCATTCCGACTTTGAGGTTGGAAGAATCAGCAAACCGCACGGGTACGAGTGCTTCCGGAGCGGCCTTAATTCTGACGACGGCCATGTCATTGATCGGATCCGCTCCGACAAGTTCGCCTTCGTATTCCTGCCCATCATACAGCGTGACCAGAATTCGCTGTGCACTCTCAATGACGTGGTTGTTGGTCAGGATATGGCCGTCCCGGTCCAGAATAAAACCTGAACCGGAATCTGACGTGGGGTTTTCGCCGAATAATCCGCGAGCGGCACCAAATCGCGTCGCAATATTGGTGACGCTCCGATTGTTGGCCTCGTAAACAAAGGCTGAGACAGCTTCATCCGGTGCCAGCCCGCTGGCGTCGTACACGCGCGGCGGAATCATGTCACTTAACGCATCGTCCAGGAGAGTTTCGTTTGCTGGTGCTCGGAAGGAAATCCCCTGCGCTGCTGGACGCTGTTGCTCCGCTGCAGCCGTTGCGCGAGATCCTGGCGGCTGCGCTCCGGCGGCAGACGCTGGCGACGGACCACGTTGCAGCCACAGCACCAGACACGTACCGATCAGGAATGAGCAAAAACACAAGGCAGCGTTCTTCATCGCTGCTTCCTCCGTGAAAGTATGGTCAAAACGCCAACGATACAGTTCATCGCGATTCTTGACAAGATGATGCGACTTAACGGCGACCTTCGTTGTCTTCTTCAGGTGCGTCGTCGTCCGGCTCGTCGTCGTCAATGTCATCATCATCGTCGTCATCATCATCGAATTCATCAAAATCGGCGTCTGGATGCAGGGGATCATCCGGAGAAAAGAAGAAGTCTCCCAGGCCCATCGGCACAATGTTGCCCCCCAGAGACTGACTTTTGCGACTTGCCAGTGACTTCAGATCCGCCGCATCTTCGCCCAGACATTTTTCCAGCGATTCTCGCCAGGCATCGTCACGCGCAACCGGATGAGTTGGATCCTGGGCGATTCGTTTGAGTGCAAAACGCAGGATATTGATGCCGTCGCGGGTTGAAAAATCGAGATTGAGCGAATGCGATTCCTGCAGGAAATCGACAGTCAGATTGAGCATCTGATCGTCCGCGAACGGCAGATGATACTTCAGAATTGCCAGCTCATCTTCCCGCGCCGGATGACCCAGAGTGAGTGTTGGCTGCAGGCGGCTCATGATGTAATCGGGAATCTCAAACGTTGATTCATCTTCATTCATCGTCACCGCACAGCGAAAATCCGGATGAGCGGCAATGGTGATCCCGGCGACGATCGATTCCACATAACGTCGATGATCGAGCAGCGGAGCAAGGCTGGCCCATGATTTTTCGTTCATGCGATTGCCTTCGTCCAGAATGCACACGCCCCCGGTCAGCATCGCAGTCACCATCGGCGAAGCGTGGTAGGCGATTTTTCCGCTCTCGGCCAGCACAGGTGTGACCAGCAGATCTTCCGGGCGGGTGTCTGCCGTACACTGATAAATGTACAGATCCTGGCCTCGCTGTCGCGCACCGGAGATCGCCAGCGTGGTCTTGCCGATACCCGGCGTGCCCACCAGACGCGGCGTCAGCGGCAGGTCGCGCTTGTCGACGACCAGCCAGCAGGCGAGCAGTTGTTTGAGGACTTCTCTCTGTCCGATCCATTCGCCCTCGCTGGCGTCAGGAGTTCCAAGGTGCAGAGAGATTCCGTCGATCGAGTGAATTCGGCTCATGGATGTGTACAGGGTCTTCGAAAGGAACAGGACATGCAGGCAGAACGCGGATGAGCGCGAATCGCCACAGGATTGTCAACTGACAGCAGTTTACGACTTCGCCAGTGATCGCTTCCATGCGATGATGTCATCAAGAATGGTATCCAGCCCTGAGGTCGGCTTCTGCCCAATTGTGGAAAACAGGCGATCCACGTTAGGAACTCGCCGCTGGACATCCTCGAAGTCGTCACTGTATGCCTTACTGTACGGCATGAATTCAATCTGAACTTTGGGATCAACCTTTTCAATCACGCGCTTCGCCAACTGCAGAATGGACACCGGTTGATCACTGCCGATATTAAAAACTTTGCCCTGCGCAGTGTCAATATCCATTAACTTTGTGATGCACTGGGTGATCTCAGACACATGCGCAAAGCAGCGCACCTGCGAGCCGTCATCATAGACAACGACAGGTCCGTGCCTTAACGCGGCATCGACAAAACGTGGCACCACCATACCGTAGTTACCGACCTGCCGCGGGCCAACGACATTGAAGAATCGTCCAACGGTCACGCCCAGCCCATACTTGCGGTGATACGCCAGCGCCAGGAATTCATCGATTGCTTTCGAACAGCCGTACGCCCAGCGAGGCCGACTTGTGGGACCCAGATGCAGATCGTCGTCTTCAACCCAGGATTCGCCGGGATGCTTGCCATAGACTTCGCTGGTCGATGCCAGAAAAAACTTCTTGACATGGCCCTGCACGGCCAACCGCAGCAAATGATCGGTCGGATAGATATTCGTTTCGATCGTACGCACCGGATCATCTGCAACCAGTTTAACTCCGACGGCAGCAGCCAGATGAAAGATCATTTCGACGCCATGCACCGCGTCACTCAACGCCACCTGATCTGTGATTGAACCGTTGCGAATCTCCAGGCGACTGTTGTGCCGCACCGCATCAAGATTTTCAGCTCTCCCGGTCGACAGGTTGTCGAGCACCACAACGACGTGCCCCTGACTCAGCAGCAGCTCCGTCAGATGACTGCCGATAAACCCCGCTCCTCCGGTGACCAGACACTTCGCCATATGATTCAATGTCCTGTTTCAATCCTGCCGCTGCTTCGATGATCTGCAATTCAAGCCGTCGCAGTGTACTCCGTGACGCCTTTTAGGTGACAGAATAGCAGCAATGATCAGTACTTTCGACCGAATGAGACAATCCCTTTGGGAGTGCTCCGGCTTGACGGAGCTTTGGTATTGTCGCGCAGCGACTTTCCATGAACCGAGCCACTTGGAAAGGGCTTCGCCCGCAAGTTCCAGAGCTGTGTCGAGCCACAGCACTCCCAAAGGGGTTACGGAATCGCCGTGGGCGTCAGTTCTCCGCGAGCGATCGGGAGGGTTGCGGCGAGCAGTCCCTGAATGATCTTTGTCATGTGGGGGATGTTGAGTTTCTCCACTTCATCCGTTGGCTGATGGTAGTCGTTGTGCAGAGACCCCGCGGAAAAGCTGTGGGCGATGACACCCTTTGCAACAAACGACGCATTGTCGCTGCGCGCGTAGAGCATTTCGCTGAACTGCTCGTGATGAAAAATTGTCACGTCCGCACGCAGGGCTCCGGCGGCCATTTGCGGACCGAGAGTGGAATGAGGCCAGCCCGTGCCCCACGCTTTGCCGTCCGCATTTTCTTCCGGACGGCCGATCATTTCCAGATTGATGTTGCAGACAACATTGTCGAGATTCCACAGGGGATGTTCGGCAAAGTACTTAGATCCAAGCAGCCCTTTTTCTTCGCCCCAGAAGGTCATGAATATCACGGATCGCTGCGGTCGTTCTTCCAAAGCACACATTGCATCCGCAAGTGTCAGCACAGCCGTGACGCCGGACGCATTGTCATCGGCGCCGTTGTTGACTTTGTCGTCGCCGCGATCTGCGGGACCGATGTGATCCAGATGAGCCGAAATGATGATGGCTTGCTTCGCTGCCTCCGGATCACTGCCACGCAGCACACCAATGACATTGTGCACGGGAACTGCCTGCCGGATGTTGGCGGGAATCTCTAATGCGACTTCACCGTCCAGAGCCTGCGACTTCGAAATCAGCACGATCGCACACTGCGGTTCGAATTGTGCGGGAATCGACACGGGTTGCTGCCGCAGAGTTGCCGCAGCGTCAAACAAAACGCTGTCGTCGGAAACACGTACCAGAACCACTTTGGCACCCTGACGAACCAGCGGAAGAGTTCGACGCACGTAGGTGACCAGTGCCGCAATGGGATTGTCGGCAGCCTGCGGAGGAAGAGGCAGTTCATCAATCACGACAATCACCGGTTTTTCGATACCGGCCGTGGACTTGTCCTTTGCCGCATCGTCGTGGACAACACCGCTGACGTTGATCACTTCACTGATCCCGGTCAGGACCGTCAGCTGGAGGTCTTTGTCAGAACCAACCGACATCACAGCTTTCGAAATCGGGGCCGACGTTCGAATCAGCTCGGTTGTCTGAAAAAAAGAACCGCCCGCGCCAGGACCCTCCAGGCCCGCTTTACGAAATCGCTCGGCGACAAAATTCGCGGCGACATCCAGTTCTTTCGATGGCGTGTCGCGGCCATTCATTTTGTCGGATGCCAGAAACGAAGCGGTCTCCAGAACCTGCTGCTCCTGAATCGAACGCAGCACGACACGTTCGTCGTCTGTCAACGGTTGGACGCTGAATTCTTCTGCCGTTAAGGCTGAATCAAAGAGGGCAAGGACTGCGAGAAAACAGACTGGCAAATTGCGGCAAATCATGTGAATCCTGACACGGGTTTTGCCCGCAACCCAATGTGCCCCGAGACTCCCAGGCGGGAATTTTCGCTGCGGAGTGTTGAGCGAGTTGTTTGTAGTCCCGGCTTCAGCCGGAATTGCCGCCGGAAGCGGGGACGACAAGCCGATCGATCGCACCCGCGTAAAGCAGATCGCCCACCCGGATTATGGACTGCCTGCTCCGTATTGGCAACTCTTCGCGTTGTCAGTGTGAGATTCGTAATATGTTCCAGTCGTGACGGTTTTGAGGTCGATGCAGAAAAGAGGCGAGTCCGCGGCGGATCAGCACATCGTCATCGACCGGCAGTTTTCGCCGGTTCATGTCGTTCGCAACTCGGTCGTACTTCCGCGGTCAAGGATGCAGACTGAACATGGAAGATCGCTGACGGTGTTAACAACAAACACAGAGTCTCACGTCATGACGCTCACAGAATATCGCATCGATACCGGATTCTTTGCCGGTCCGCTGGATCTGTTGTTGTACCTGGTGCGCAAAACAGAAATTGATGTTTGCGCCATGTCGCTGGCAAAGATCACGACCGATTTTGTCACCTATATCGAAGTCCTGGAATTCCTGGACTTCGACCTGATTGGCGACTTTGTTGTCGTCGCCAGCACGCTGCTGGAAATCAAGAGCCGCGAAGTTCTGCCGACGCAGATTCAGGTTGTCGATGACACTGAGGAAGAAGATTCCGGCAGTGATCTGATCACGCGCCTGATGGAGTACCGACGTTACAAGGAAGCGTCCACACTGCTCGACGAACGCGCCTCCGAATGGCTGGAACGTTATCCACGGCTCAGCAGCGATCGTCCGACGGTTAAGCGCGATCGTTCTGATGACCGCATCCGCGGAGTCGAACTGTGGGACCTTGTCAGCGCCTTGTCTCGCATCGTACGGATGCCGGATATCGAACGCGAAATCACCATTCGGATGGATGAAACTCCCATGGCTGTCTATCAGGAACAGATTCGCGATCGGATCGCCGCAGAAGGTCGCGTCGCATTCAGTTCGTTCTTCGCCGGTGAAAGAATTCAGTCCCGCATCGTGGGCGTCTTTCTTGCCATACTGGAACTCATCCGCCACGAACACTACCGCTCAGAACAGCTCATCGATTTCGATGAAATCTGGATCCTGCCGCCTCGGTAGCGTGAGTTTTCACTCGTTCGTAGTCCCGGCTTTAGCCGGAATGTGCTGGCCACTCCGGCCTCGATTCCGCCTAAAGGCGTGACTGCGAACCTAACGCTGGGACCGTTGGGGGATATCCGCTGGATCGCTTAAGCAATCCGACTGGCGAGCGGGGTACGTAAGTGCCCTGATTTTCGCATCATTCGCGACAAATCAGGGGATTCACATCGCCCGCTCGCCTTAAGTCCACGCCATTGTTCCTAAGCCGCCAGCAACTTCTGAATCAAGGCGACGAATTCCCAGAACGATGTTCTCACACCCCACGCGCTGGCGATCAATAATGCGCCCGTCGATACGAACAGTGCCGCATCCCAGAGACGTCCCGGACGCAATCGTTTATCGGTTTCATAGAATCGAAAATAGAGGGCCGCGAAGCCCAGCATCGGGAGCATCAGAAACTGCGTCATTCCGGCGATGGTGATCAGCATCGTCGGTTTCGGAAACACGAGGAACAGCACAATACACAGCACCGGCAGAAAGGTTGAAATCCCCCGAACCACAAGGCGGCGTGTGCGACTGTCGGAGTCGCGGGACGTCCAGCCCACCACTCCTGCGAAGTCGGCCATCATTCTCGCGTTGCCCGCGTTGGCGACGAGAAATGTCGAATACAGGACCGCGACCGCACCCGACAGAAACAACCACTTTGCATATTCGCCAAAGATTGGTACATAGCTTCGAGCCAGCGTACTCACCATTCTCATGCCTTCGGGATTGCGTCCTTCCGCATGCAGCACGGCCACGCCCATCAGATAAAAAGCTGCGGTTGCAAGGGTGTAGATGACCATCGATGTAAATGCATCGCACTTCATCACATAAAACCAGCCTTGAGCGCGGCGAACCCATGATTCATCCGCAGTCCTTGGACCCGCAGATCGTGCGTACCCTTTTTCGAGGCACCAGTAGGGATAGCTGATGAGTTCCGTCGCACCGACACCGATAATGCCAAATGTGGCAAACGCCGTCACCAGAGCCCCCTTCCAGTCTCCCGTGTCCGGCAGGTGGAAACTCAGGCCGTGCAGAAATTCCTGTCCGGAGATTGCATACGTCGTCCGTTGCAGCGCAACGACGTTGCCGACAGTAATGAAAGTGAAAGCCACGACGAGCGCCACGGAGAAAACTTCGATCAGTGTGTAGCGGCCGACAAACAGAATCACGGCAGTTGCCAGCCCGATCACGATGGCCCAGATCTTGTCATCCACAGTTTTCGGATCGACAAGGCTGACGCCCTGCTGATCAACCAGAGCCTTGCCTGCCATGGACAGATCCAGCAGGATTTTTCCGCGATCCCCCAGTTCCATGAGTTCTTCTTCAATCCGCTGCAGGCGTCGCGCGTCCTTTTCCGAAGCCGGTGCTGCGCCGTTTTTCCACGCAGCGTGATCCCTGAGATCTTTTTCTGCCGGAACCTGAACAGCGGCCTGGTAGTCGCCCGTGATTGGAAACGTGATTGACACAGACTGGCTGACGCCCCCGAGGATTCCGCCCAGTTGTCCCGTCGATGTCGAAATCATGATGGCCCAGAATGCCACGATCCAGTTGATGCCAAGAATCTTCGGGCCGGGGACGCGATTGAGCGATGTTAAAGTTGTCTCACCGTGGCTGATGGCAAATCGCCCAAATTCCAGCTGTACGAAGACTTTGACAACACATCCCAGCAGGATCAGCCAGAGCAGTGAAATCCCGGCCTGAGCCCCGGTCTTCGTGGTCATGATCAATTCGCCGGACCCTACGATATTGGCGGCGATGATCAGCCCCGGTCCGATCTGTCTGATAATGGCACCGAGAGAATGCGGTGGATCAACGATTTGATCCGGCGAACGGCGATCTGGAGTCGCGGGCGTGTTGTGAGTTGCCATATCAAGCAAGAGCCTGTCAGGTGTGGCGGATTGTAGGCGGGGAAACGCAGCATACCGGGATTTTCGTCCTGTGCCATTCAACCGCAGTCCCCGTAGCTTGACTCTCTGAGTCGAGTACCTGGACCGGGGACGCTGAACGGAACGTAAATCGACTCGGAGAGTCAATCTCAGCGAAATACGCTCGATATCCGCGAGAACTCGTTTCCGGAGTTGCAAATCCGTACGCTCAGGGCTCGACCAATCCCCTTCAAACTCCGTACCATACGTGGCATCTGCGGGTTCCGCCCCCGAGCGGCAGTCATTCGTCTGTACGATGCGAATGGACCATTCGTGCCCCTTTTTGCGTCAGGTCGCTTCCGGCCACGCAAGCCCTTTGACCACCTGTTTGTGTAACTATGGATCCGAAGTTCATCCGTAATTTCAGCATTATTGCTCATATCGACCATGGCAAGAGCACGCTCGCGGACCAGTTGCTGCTGAAAAGCGGCACGATCACGCAGCGTCAGTTTCGCGAACAGATTCTCGATGACCTGGACATCGAACGCGAACGCGGCATTACAGTTAAAGCTCGCTCCGTCACAATTAACTGGACTCAGGACGGTCAGGAATATGAATTAAACCTGATCGACACGCCGGGTCACGTCGATTTTCACTACGAAGTCAGCCGCAGTCTCGCTGCCTGTGAAGGCGCGCTGTTGCTGATCGATGCGTTCCAGGGCGTGCAGGCTCAAACGGTTGCAAACGCGTTCGCTGCCATCGCTGTGAATCTGGAAATCATTCCGGTGGTCAACAAAATCGACCTGCCGGTCACGCGCGTCGATGAAGTCCTTGAAGAAGTCGAAACTGTTCTCGGACTGGATGCGACCGATGCACTTCGAGTCAGTGCGAAGGTCGGACTGAACATCGAATCCGTCTTCGAAGCGATCATCAAAAAGATTCCGCCACCGAGTGGCACGGCGGAGAAACCACTCAAGGCACTTGTGTTTGACAGCAAATACGACAACTATCGCGGCGTGATTACCTATGTCCGCGTCTTCGAAGGCTGCGTCAAGAAAGGCGACAAAGTTCGCTTTATGCGGGAAGGCGTCGTCAATGAGGTTCTGGAAATCGGTCAGTTCCGGCCTCAGATGAAACCATGCGATGAACTCGGACCCGGGCAGGTCGGCTACTTACTGACAGGCTTGAAGGAACTCAGCCGAGTCACCGTGGGCGACACAGTCACACTGTTCCACAATCCTGCCGACACGCCGTTGCCGGGTTATCAGAAGCCGAAACAGATGGTCTTCTGCGGGATGTTTCCTCTCGATGCCACGGGCTTTGAGGCGCTGCGGGAAGAACTGCAAAAACTTCAGATGAACGATTCAAGTTTCTCGTTCACGCCGGAATCCAGCGACGCACTCGGATTTGGATTTCGTTGCGGATTTCTGGGGATGCTGCACATGGAAATTGTGCAGCAGCGTCTGGAAAAAGAGCAGGACATGGATCTGATCCAGACTGCTCCCAATGTGACGTATCAGATTGTCAAGCGCGACGGCGAGGTGATGACGATCGATAATCCGCAGGACGTTCCGGACGCTGGCATCATCGAAGAGTTTCGCGAACCGATCGCCAAAGTCAGCTATATCGTCCCGACACAACATGTCGGCACGATTATGCAGTTGTGTCAGGATCGACGCGGAGTTTTCAAGGGCACCGAGTACCTTGGACCGCATCGGGCGCAGATCGTTTACGAACTGCCATTGAGCGAAATTGTGTACGACATGTACGACAAACTCAAGAGCGTCACGTCCGGCTATGGCACGATGGATTACGAAGTCATTGGCTTCACCGCCGCAGATCTTGTGAAAATGGATATCCTCGTCAAAGGCGTGCGCGTCGATGCGTTGTCCACAATTGTCCACCGCTCCAATGCTGACCGTCGCGGCCGATCATTGGTGAAACGCCTGAAAGAAGAAATCTCGAAGCATCAATTCGAAATCGCGATCCAGGCCGCGATCGGTTCCCGAGTCATCGCGCGGGAAACGATTTCGGCCCTCAGCAAGAACGTGACGGCAAAATGTTATGGCGGCGACATTACCCGCAAACGCAAACTGCTGCAGAAGCAGAAAGAGGGTAAGAAGCGCATGAAACAATTCGGCGAAGTTGAAATCCCTCAGAAGGCATTTCTGTCGGTGCTGGAATCGCAGAAAGACGATTGAGCGACAATTCCAGAACCGCCGTTGGGTGGGACTGGGCTGCGCAGCAGTGGGGATCATCAGTGCGTCTGATTTTTCCGGCTTTTGTTCCGGCAGGATGGTGAAAACAATCCAGAGCAGGGAGAAACAATCAGAACGGCACTCCACGTGTTTCACGTGCCAAAGGCACACAATGTGATAGCCCAGGGCAACGCCCTGGGAAAAATGCGAAACGAATGTCCAAAGCCCCAAAGGGGCGAAATGACCGTGTATCGCCAGTACGCCCTTTCAGGGCTTCCACGTTCGAAATTGTCGATTCCTGGGGCGTTGCCCCAGGCTTTCACATTCTGCCGCGTTGCGGCAAGACACTTCGGAAGCTCTGCGGGCCATGTCTGTGCGAGGTCAGGGACCGTGTCCGATGAGACCAGATCCGTGATCAACAGAACTCGCCCGGCAGCCGCAGTGAGGCTGAGCAGTCTGAGCAGATAACCGCGACGATCAGTGCTGCGGATCTGGCCCGACGTCCGGGGTTGCCGCTGCGTCGCCGTCACTCGGCTGGACGTGGGAGATGCGCATGGAATAGCCGATGTAGCCGTCGGGTTCGCGTTTCAGCAGTTCGTGGAAGGGATTGTGGGGATCGACCAGCTGCGTCAGGCCGACAATGTACCAGCCCGGAGCGAACTCGCGTGAGAACGATGTCCCGTCCGGCGACGGTTGAGTCGTCATCTGCAGCGGCTGAGTCTCGATGCCCATCTGCTCCGGCGTCACATATCCAGTGGAATGAATATGAAGCGGCTTTGCATTCGGATGCTGCTCCACCCACTCTTTGACGAGGATCAGATCCTGTCCCCAGTCGATGTTGCTGTAATCCAGATGCTTCCAACCGTTGATGGAACCACCGGAAAGTTCGTTGAAGTACGACAGGCTGTGAGGATAGACGCTCAGGCTGCTGATGATCGTCCCCAGCACGCATACGACCGGCAGCAGCCGCACCAGTCGCCATCGCAAATTCAACAGCAACGCGGTCCGGCTCGCAAAAATGAACAGAAACGGAAACGCGGGAAGTACGTATCGCAAGTGATGATTGAACCCGGTCTGCGAA
>JANOUN010000573.1:0-8677 GCA_031416875.1 Planctomycetota bacterium
TTCTTCTTTGGCGCCAATCATTTCGACGCCGTACTTCGCGAGTACGCCGTGTTTGATGAGTTCCATCGCTGTGTTGAGGCCAGTCTGACCACCGAGCGTCGGAAGCAGCGCGTCGGGACGCTCCTGTTTGATGATTTCTTCGACGTACTGCCAAGTGATCGGTTCGATGTACGTCCGATCGGCAGTGCTCGGGTCGGTCATAATGGTCGCGGGGTTGGAATTCACCAGCACGACTTCGTAGCCCTCTTCCCGCAGGGCTTTGCAGGCCTGAGTTCCCGAATAGTCGAATTCACATGCCTGGCCGATCACAATCGGGCCGGAACCAATGATCAGAATCTTCTTAAGGTCATTACGACGTGGCACTTGGCAGTGGTCCTTCCAGTAGCGAGATCACGATGAAAATCGGCATCCGCAAGAAAACTCCGGATTGTCACGGCCTGCGCGTACCACTTTCGCAGACGGGTTCGGAAAATTCCGAAAGACAGCAAAGCAGATGGCGACCGGGCCGGTGGCGTCAAAACGCGCAAAATTTGGAGCAGGTTACCAGGATTTCCGCATGGTTCAAGAATCGCAGAAGCCAATGTGCGAAACCTCCGGAGATCGGTACAACAGTTGGCTCGTTGACACTGGCAGATGTGCTGGATAGCCTGATGTGCTGGACAGAAGTCAGAAACAGGTGAAACTCGGCGTTTGCCCGACCGAACGGGCAGGCTGTTTTGATACCAGCGAATACCGGTCCTTCCGCTGTCACCTGAAAAGTAGTTTTTCCCGCCTTAAACTGAGATTCCGACATGCCCTTTCGGTGCGTTCCAGCACTTTTGATGCTTCCGTTGCTCGCCAGTTTCGCGGTCGCTGATGAGATTCCCGATTTTCCAGCGGAACATATCGCTGCGTTCGAAGAGCAAGTTGCAGGCATTCTGGAAGCCAATTGCCTGAAATGTCATTCCGGTGCGGAGCCCAAGGGTGGACTTGATCTGACCCGCCGGACCGCAATCCTGACGGGTGGCGAATCCGGAACGGCTGTCGATCTTGCTAATCCTGCCGAAAGTCTGCTCCTCAAGGCGATCAACTACGACGGATTCGAAATGCCGCCGACCGGTCAAATGTCGCCAAAGCAGATTGAATCACTCACGAACTGGGTGAAAAACGGACTTGCGTGGCCGAAGGATCTGAAAGCACTGCACTTTGAAGCGCCTCGCGAACCGCCGCGCGTCAACGACGAGACCAAACAGCATTGGTCGTTTCGGCCGGTGGTCAAGCCGCAGGTTCCCGAAGTTGTCGGCGACTGGGCGAAGAGCGATCTGGACCGCTTTATCCAGAAACAACTGCAGGATCACGGCCTGACTCCGAATCCGCAGGCCGGACCTCGTGAACTGGTGCGCCGCGCATCGTACGATCTGACGGGCCTGCCTCCGGAACCAGCAGTGGTTGAAGCCTTCGCCGCCAACCCGTCACCGCAGGCATGGGCCGCCTTAATTGATCAACTGCTCGAATCGCCTCATTACGGAGAACAATGGGGTCGCCACTGGCTTGACCTGGTTCGCTACGCGGAAACCAACAGCTACGAACGCGACGGAGCCAAACCATTTGTCTGGCGCTATCGCGACTATGTGATTCAGTCATTCAACAGCGATAAGCCGTACGATCAGTTTCTGACTGAACAACTGGCGGGCGACGAACTGCTTCACAGGACACCGGATTCCATCATCGCGACGGGCTACTACCGCCTGGGACGCTGGGATGACGAACCGGCCGATCCGGAACTGGCGTACTATGATGATCTGGATGACATCGTGACGACCACGGGTCAGACAATGCTTGGGCTGTCGATCAATTGTGCCCGATGTCACGACCACAAGATTGATCCTATTCCGCAGACTGACTACTACAGCATGATCGCGTTTTTTCGCGGCGTGAAGCGCTATGGAAACCGCTCTCATGAATCAGTGCTGGAAGCTTCGGTCACTGAAATCCCGCAGCCGGAAGAAAGTTCGCTGCATGAGGCTGCGGTGGCTCAGTTCGAACGCGAACTGGAAAACATCGAACGCGATCTTGCGAAGATTGAAGAGAAGGCAAAGGCAGATTTTTCAGGCGTTGATAATGACGAATTCGCATATGAGGCCAACCGCGTGCGTCTGATTGAAAAGCGTGAAGGCGGACTGTTGACGGACAACGAAGTCAATCGCTATCGAAACCTCACGAGTCGTCGCGACAAGCTCAGAGAAAACCGCCCCACCGGGATGGCTCAGGCATTGTGCGTCAAGGAAGATGTCGCCGGGATGAAGCCCACGTATCTGCTGATGCGAGGGAACCCGCAGTCGCCGGGCGATGAAGTCCATCCTGCGTTTCCGTCAGTGCTGTCTCCGCCGGAACCTGAGATTCTGCCGCTGGCCGAAGGAGCCGTTTCGAGTGGTCGGCGAACGGCCCTGGCCAGGTGGATGACCAGTCCTGCCAATCCCCTGACGTCTCGCGTGATGGTGAATCGGATGTGGCAATATCACTTTGGACGCGGCATTGTGCGTACGTCGAGCGATTTCGGGTTTCAGGGCAGCAAGCCGACACACCCGGAACTTCTCGATTGGCTGGCAGCGAAATTCGTGGAAGACGGGTGGTCCATCAAATCGATGCACCGCCTCATCATGAATTCAGCGACGTATCAGATGAGTTCCGCAGGGCGCGAAGAAGCACTTGCAAAGGACGCGACGAACGATCATTTCTGGCGATTCGATATGCGACGACTTTCGGCAGAAGAAGTGCGGGATTCCATCCTCTGGGCCAACGGGACCCTGAACGCAGACCGCATGTACGGGCCTTCGATCTACACGAAGATCCCGGCGGAAGTTAAGGCCGGACAGTCTCAACCGGGCTCTGGCTGGGGCGATTCATCTCCGGAAGATGAAGCCCGTCGCAGCGTCTATATTCATGTGAAACGATCGCTGCTCGATCCGATTCTGGAGAGCTTCGACATGGCGGATACAGACCAGACCTGCCCCGTCCGCTTTGCGACAACACAGCCCACACAGGCCCTGGGACTGCTCAACAGTGAGTTTATCCTTGCCGAAGCGTCCGTGTTTGCTGATATGCTGCAGGAAGCACACCCTGACAAGCTCGACGCACAGATCCGCACGGCGTTGCAGCGCGTCACACAACGGCCGCCAACGGATGCTGAGGTCGCTCGGGGACTGAGTTTGATCAGTACGCTGCAGAGCGAACAGAAGATGACTGCCGAACAGGCTCGGAAATACTTTTGCCTGGTAGCGTTGAATCTGAATGAGTTTATTTATCTGGATTGAAGGACCGTTCGAGAAATACTTGTCATCGCAAAGTTGCGATTCATGTATCTTGGACATTCATGTCCGAGTCCTCGCCAGAAGGCGTCCCGACGGAGCAAGATTTTTGAACTGCAGTAAAGTTGGCTTCGAAGGCATTTCTGGGCCATTCGACGGACAGGAATGTCCATCCTACGTATGAACTTCTCTCGCCAAAGGCGAGCCTCCTCGGGACAATGGAATTCGAAAGCATCAACCATGACAACCAAAAACTTTTGCGGACGTACCCGCCGTGAAATGCTGTGGCAGACGGGTTCCGGATTTGCCGGACTGGCTTTGACGGCGATGATGGATCGTGATGGCTTTCTGAACAACCAGGCAGTCGCCGCCGATGGTGTGACGGAGTTCAGAAATCCGCTGGCTCCAAAGGAACCGCACTTCGCCCCGAAAGCGAAGAACGTGATCTTCCTGTATATGTACGGCGGACCAAGTCAGGTCGATACGTTTGATTACAAGCCATCCATGTACGGCATGGATGGCAAGACGATGGAAGTCAAAACTTTCGGTCGCGGCGGTCATCGCAATCAGGGCCGCATTGTGGAACCTCGCTGGAAATTCAAGCAGTACGGCGAATGCGGCAAGTGGATCAGCGACCTGTTTCCGCATCTGGGCACTTGTGCCGACGACATCGCATTTGTGCATTCGATGACGGCAGATTCGCCGATTCACGGATCTGCCATGCTAATGATGAACTCTGGCAGAATTCTCAGCGGACACCCCTGCATCGGTTCATGGGCTAACTACGGACTGGGCAGCGTCAACGAAGACCTGCCGGGGTTCGTCGTCATGCTGGATCCTCGCGGCGGCCCGATCAGTGGCTCGAAAAACTGGAGCAGCGGCTATATGCCCGCAACGTATCAGGCCACCGTCATGCGTTCCGGGAAGAATCCGATTCTGGACCTGACGCCGCCGGAGGAACTGGCAGGCGATTCGCAACGCCGTCTGCTGGACACGCTGCGTCAATACAACGAAGACCATTACGCTTCACGTTCCGACAACAGCAATCTCGCCGCGCGCATTGCGAGCTACGAACTGGCCTATAAGATGCAGTCGCAGGCCCCGGAAGCCGTGGATATTTCGCAGGAAACTCAGGCGACGCAGGAACAATACGGTCTGACGGATCCGAAGAGTGAAAAGTTCGGACGCCAATGCCTGCTGGCTCGACGCCTTGTCGAACGTGGCGTGCGCTTCGTGCAGATTTACTCGGGCGGTGCCCACAACGACGACAACTGGGACGCACATTCCGACATGGAAAGCAATCACAATCTGCACGCTGGCGAAACAGACAAACCGATTGCCGGGCTGATCAGGGATCTTAAAGAGCGTGGCCTGCTCAAGGACACGCTGATCGTGTGGGGCGGTGAATTCGGACGTCAGCCCACCGCAGAATACGCCACGGGCAGCGGGCGCGATCACAACAGCTATGGCTTCACCGTCTGGATGGCTGGCGGCGGGATCAAGGGCGGCACCACCGTGGGAGCTACCGACGAAATCGGCAGCAAGGCCGTAGAAGACGTGTTCCATGTCCGACACATGCACGCCACAATCCTGACACAGCTCGGCCTCAGCCCGGAAAAACTTACTTACTTCTTCGGCGGTCTCAACAACTCCCTCGTCGGTGTCGAAGGCGCCCAGCCGATGTGGAAAATCATGACGTAGTGCTCTGTCCCGATTCTCCAGGACCGTGAGCCGCAAGGCGCTAGCGGTCTGTTGATTTAGTGATTTTTGGGGCTCATGATCATACCAACCCGAAGCGCCAGCGAGGAATTCAGCCGTTTCTGCCTCGCTGGCGCTTCGGGTTGGTATTAAATCAACACCCCGCTAGCCGCGGGTAATTCGCCAGCAAAAACCGGCGGCGAGCGCCTTGCCGACCCAAAAGAAATTGCTGTTGCTCAACTGCTGCTCGCCGTGCCAGCGATAGGCACACAGAAACCCGCCCTTGGCGACGCTGTAATCCACGCACGCGACGTTTTGCGCCAGCAGTTCGGGCTGCTTGCCTGACAACCAATAATGTCCGACGAACACGGGCTTCGCATTGAGCGGATATGGATCTGCCGCATCGACCACAGACTGCTCAAGCGGAGCATCGCAGTCGATCCTGTCCGTGAGCGCATACGTCCGCCAGGTCTGACCTTGCGGAGACATGTACCAGCGCGTGCGGGTCGCCGTGCGAATGTGGCCCTCTTTGTCGGCGAATGATTGCCCCTGCGGCAGTTCAGCCTCTTTGCCTTTCAGGATAATCTCCACGGCGTCGAAAAGCGCATTCTCCGGATCACACGCAGCATGCAGAAAATCCGACGAAACGGCTTCGTCGCCAGGACGGGCCGATCGGATTGTGGCCATGGCCTTGTCGTCCCAGCAGGCATGAACCACACGCAGACCATCGAGATCCAGCCACATGGGCAATGTCCCAAACCATTCGATTGAGCCAGCCAGGTGCTTATCCGTGAGCTGGAGAATCGTTTGACTGTGCTGACGAATGTTCTTGTTGTCTCTCCTGCGAAGAAATGACTCTTTGCGATGCAGGTGCTCCGTGTGAAATGCCAGAGCATTGAATTCATGATTCCCCATGACGGCCAGGGCTCTGCCACCATCCACCATGGGCCGCACGATATCCAGCACCTGCCGGATTTGCGGTCCTCGGTCAATAAAATCGCCAAGGAAGATCACTTTGCGCTCGGGGTGTTCGTAAACGCCCTGGACCTCCTGATAACCCAGCGCATGCAGCAGTTGAATCAGTTCGTCGGCATGGCCATGAATGTCGCCAATCAGATCGTACATAGGCGGTTGTAGATTTCGTCGCTGATTTCAGCTGGTGACAGGCCCTGACAAAACTGGGACAGGCACCCTTGCCTGTTGGTCTAAACGGCATTTTCTGAGCTGCCGCGGAAGCCAGTCCGGCTTTTGTCACGCGTTCTCAAGATGGGAAACATCATTTGTCGCTGAACGCTCGTGTTGACCTCGCAACGAAGCCGAAGACGTCACCATCATAATAATTGCAAGCGCTACTTAACGAACGCCCGGCTGCTGGTTTTTTGTGCGGTGGGGAAGTCGGCAGGGATCGGGATCGTGACTTTGCCCGTGGCGGCCCATTCGGTGCCGCGGAGCAGTGTCGTGATGAATCCCACGCACTCTACAGAATACTCCGCGTGCCCCATTGGAGTGTGGAAGACGCGGCCTTTGCCGTAGCCGATGGTGAAGATCATCGGTTCGTTGCGTCCTGTGACTGTGGACTCTGCTGTCGCGAGGATCTGCATATTCCTGGCTGGTCCACGCAACTTGTCGTACAGCTCATCCTTTGCATGGAGCCATTCCGTCGGCATGCCTTTCGTAATCGGATGCTCTTTGTCGCGTACGATCACCGGGAATTCCCACTGCGCGCCATGATTACCGCCGCTGCCGGGTGTATCATCGCGCACAACGTCGCCCTTGTCATTCACGTACACATACGGGCCGTCTTTCTCTGTGCGGCCACCCCAACCACCCAGTCCGATCATTTCGTTGTAGGCCGGCCATTCAGGGAACGCATTGTCCGCCGCATGAACCACGACGAATCCACCGCCGCCGCTCACGAATGCTTCGAACGCCTTCTGCGTCTCTTCGGGCCATGCTGCCGCACCGTGGCCAAAATTGCTGATCACGACTGCGTACTTGCTGAAGTCCGGTTTGAAGTTTGGGTCCGTGCCCTCTGGTGCGGCCGTGGCAACATCGACAGTGAACCGTTTTGTCTCTTCGAGATACCTCTTCATCATCTTCGTGGTCGTCGGCCACACGGCATGATTGTTCTGCCCATCCACAATCAACGCCCTGATCGGTTCCGCGGCGCGTGCCTGATGTGGTAACAACGACACGACTGCGGCGACAATCAGAAATCCAAAACACAATTGAACGAGACGACGTAACATGGCAGGAGACTTCCAGAGGGATGCGATTTGAGGCAGAAACGATCACTGGTGCTTTGTCAAGCATTGAAATGTAGGTTGGACATTCTTGTCCGACAGCGTTCAGACGGGCAAGAATGCCCATCGTACCTCAATATCAAGCTTTGACAGTCGCACCAGACTAACCCATTTGATGACTTCGAGCAAAGCAGATTGACGTTCACATTCCGGAGTCTGAGGTTTCGGATATCGTCAGGATTCCAGTCCGGTGAGTGTTCCGGTGCTTGACGCAAACTTGTCGGCGTGGATGCCCAGTCGATGCAGCATCGACAGGTACAGATTCGACAGCGGTGGCGGGCTGTCGGGGTCAAAGGCCAGGTGCGGGCCGTGTCGGAAACCGCCGCCGGCCAGAAGCACCGGCTGCATCTGCCGGGCCTGCTCGCGCACCATATCCAAAATGCTTCTGCCGTCGCTCAAACGCTGCCGCTGCAACTGCACTTCGTCGGGGCGTCCTTCCAGAAACATGCGGGCAAAGACATTGGCCGGATACAGGTCCGACGGCACAAACGCGCCGCTGCGTGTCCACGACAGCCCAAAGCCCTCTGCTGACAACGACAAACAGGGAAACCGCGTCAGCCCGCCAATCTGCTCAGCCGCAAACTGATCCAGTGAAATACTGTTGCGGAAACCGGATCGGATTTCCGGATGCGGAGCACCTGTCAGGAAACTGAAGATCGAATCGTGACTGGAACCAACTTCCGGATGTGACAGGCCGGAGATCACCGTGAAGTCTTTTCGCAACTCCCCGAAGACTTCCAGATGCGGAGTCCGTTCATAGTCCGGTCCTGGCTTGGTCGGAAAGAAATCGGCCGGATGAAGTCCCAGCGGCGTGCAGATGCAGACCATTCGTCGCGGCGGTGCTCCTTCCTGAGCGGCCCTTGCCCGCGGCTGAAAGCAATCCAGCATGGGCAGCGCAATTCCAACTCCTGCTGCCTGCAACACAGCTCGCCGAGGAAACTTCGAAACACGACCAGTCACAGCTTCAAAGGGATGCTGCCAAGGTACCAGCCACCTTGAATCCGACTCTGCAGGTCCTGCTTACCGATGAGGGCTTCGCGGCTCGCCGGGGGCTGTGGTGGCCACGATGGGGCTTGTCCCCGTTGGGCCATGGTTACAACCAGACGCGGACGAAGCGATCAGCGTTCGATGGGGCGAGCCCCATCGTGAAGAGCATTCATGAGAAGATCATCTCTGGTCATGATCTTCGCTCCACGGGGACGAGAGGACTGTCGTTTTCATCGTTTAACCCGGATTATTCATCAGCCGCTGAGCGTTAGCTCACGGTTTGCTACGCTGCGGGAGAACCGGACGCTAACGCGTGCCGGCTGATTTTGCGAGGTGTTTTTGGCAAGATAGCCGTAACTCCTTTTCCATCAATGCGTTACGAAGAGCGTCTGGCGATACATG
>JANOUN010000574.1:0-2370 GCA_031416875.1 Planctomycetota bacterium
AAGGGCCGGGATGCGTGAACCAGTTTATCAGCCCGCTGGGCCGCTGCTTCGTACCGGTCCCGGTATCCAGCGAAGTCCATATGCTTGTCGTCGCCGGGAATTAACCTTGTCAGCATCCGTCGGTCGGTGTTCACTTGCCAATGCAGAAATTGCTGAAGATGTGATCCAGGATGTCGTCGGTATAGACTTCGCCGAGGATCGTACTGAGTTCCTGCAGTGCCTGACGAATCTCGATGGCAATCAATTCGTCACCGCAAAGTTCGATTGTCGCTGAGCAGGCTCGTTCGAGAGACTGAATTGTGCGCTGCAGACTGTCTCGACAGCGAACCGCCGTTGTTCCGAGCAATTCGCTGCGGGCGGATCGCGAACCTGTGAGTTGCTGCCGCAGTTCCGTCCGCAATGCTTCAATTCCGTCGCCGTTTGCAGCACTGAGGCTCAGACTCGATCCCGCGTCTGCCACACCAGAAGCGGACTCCAAATCGCAGCGAGTGGTAACGCCGAGCACCGTTGGGCATCGCACGGCGGCCAATTGCCGCAGCCTCTTGTCTTCCACCTTGTCCTCATCCGAAAGATCCACTGCCGTACACCACACGACCAGGTCAGATGCGGAGACCTGTTCCGCGCGTAGTTCCTGCGCCCGCTCCATGATCAAATCTGCGGCATCTTCCCAGCCCGCCGTGTCAATGAGTTCAACCTCCAGCGATTCCAGCCGCAGAGTCGCCGTCAGATAGTCGCGCGTTGTGCCGGCGATCGGTGACACGATGGCTTTTTGCTGGCCAATCAGCCGATTGAAGAGCGTGCTTTTGCCCGCGTTGGGAAGTCCCGCCAGCACCACGCGACGGCGATAGCCGACAGGCAGTCGACTGGCAGAAACATCGGCCAGTTCGTTGAGCAGTGCCAGGGCCGCATCCAGCCGACGAGCGATCTCATTCTTCGTGACGAATTCAATGTCTTCTTCAACAAAGTCCAGGCCAGCCTCCAGATCGCCGAGCAACGCGATCAGATCAATTCGCAGTTGTCTCAAGCGTGACGTGATTCGCCCGCCGAGCTGTGAAAGGGCCTTTTGCAGTTCTTCGTGATCCGTTGCTTCAATCACACCGAGGACTGCTTCCGCCTGCAACAGGTCAATGCGTCCGGACAAAAACGCCCGCATCGTGAATTCCCCGCGCCGAGCGAGACGGGCACCGTGTTCGCAGAGGTGCTCAAGCGCGGCTTCGACCAGGGGGACCGATCCGCTGAGATGGAATTCCGCCATTGGCTGACCCGTGTAACTGCGTCGCGTCGGCCAGTACATCAGGGCTGTGGGCACGGGCACAATGATCGACGGTAGGACCAGTACCCCGATAAACCGCCGAGGCACCTTCGTCATTCGCCAATTCGCAGAATCTTCATCAGGCCGGAAAAGCTTCGTCACAACCTCCGACGTGTTTTCGCCGCTCACCCGCACAATCCCGCGCAGCGCCGGGCCGGGTGGTGAGGCAAGCGCGACGATTGTGTCATCAAGGTCCAGAGGCATTGCGGCACTGTAGAGCGGAAAGTCAGCAAGGATAAGACAGAATGACCGACGCAGTTACCAATAGGAGCAGTCGTCGATTTCGGTTGCGTGTAAGGATTCTAGTTCCTGCCGGGCAACAGTTTAGGTAGGTCCTGCCTGCCGGGTCTAACTGTCTCAACCTGAAAACGCACGGGAGACATTTGTAAATGGCTTGGAATTCAGCACTTACGTCCAATCAGAATTCTGCCTTCGGCGGCTGCACGTTCCACATTGTGTAATATTTTGTAACGCTTTGCAACAAATTGTGTACCGGATTCTGTGCCAGTCGATGATACAAATGCACCGGGTGGATCGCCAGATAGCCATCAGAATTCCATCGTCGGGGGTCGCGGACGCAAGCAATCAAGGCACGAGCGATCTTGTGGAGATTCCGCAGTGTCGGCCATTGCAGTTTTGTAGCTGAAGCCATTCGCCATACGGTCGATCTCGCTGCGGCACGTCGCGAAGACGATGCCATAGATGCCAACGGCCTGATGGAACTTCTCAAGCTGATGTCGCCACCGCTCAGGACTGCTGCAGAGTCGACTCGGACGATGTGAATATCCTGCGTGCAGAACTGATGCTGATCGCTCGGTTGTGGCCGCGTGTTGCGGCAGCGGCCTCCATCGACTTAGCACGACCAACGCTCGAACGGAACCATTTCCGGAAATTCAGCACGCAGTCAACCCACAGTTCCGTCGAGATCCCAAGACGCTCAAACAGTGCGGTCATGGTGCTGCGGTCATGGTGCCGGTCATGGTGCGGGTGCCGGTCATGGTGCGGTGCCGGTCATGGTGCTGCCGGTCATGGTGCTGCCGGTCATGGTGCCATCCATC
>JANOUN010000575.1:0-2403 GCA_031416875.1 Planctomycetota bacterium
GATCCCATCGAGAAGAAGCCGCTGAACCATTTCTATCCCGGAACATCCGTGCTCTCATTCGGAACAGCTGGCTGCAATCTGGGCTGCCAGTTCTGCCAAAACTGGGACATCTCCAAATCGCGCGAAGTGGAACGACTCAGCGAACTGGCGATGCCCGAGGCGATCGCGTCCGCCGCCAGGGACATGGGTTGTCGCAGCGTGGCCTTCACCTACAACGATCCGGTCATCTGGGCCGAATATGCCATGGATACCGCTGTCGCCTGTCGGAAGGTGGGCATCAAATCGGTCGCAGTCACGGCCGGTTACATCAGCCCCGCAGCGCGGCCAGCGTTCTTCCATGCCATGGATGCCGCCAATGTCGACCTGAAGGCGTTTACGGAAGAATTCTACCAGAAGATTACCTATTCGCATCTGCAGCCGGTCCTGGACACGCTCAAGTGGCTGAAGCACGAAAGTGACGTATGGTTTGAGATCACTAATCTGGTGATTCCGGATGCCAATGATTCCCCCGACGAATTGCAGCGGATGTGCGAATGGATCATGAACAGCGTCGGCCCCGATGTGCCCCTGCACTTTTCCGCCTTTCATCCGGATTTCCGGATGACCAACCGGAATCGCACGCCGCACGAGACACTGCTGCAGGCGCATGAGATCGCGCGAAAAGCCGGCCTGAATTACGTCTACGTTGGGAATGTGAACGACGGGGACAACCAAAGCACCAGGTGCCCCGAATGCAGGGCTCTGCTGATTGAACGGCATTGTTACGAGCTGGGCCAGTACAACATGAAAGGCCACCAGTGCGGTGTCTGCGGAACGACGATTGCCGGACATTTTGACGACCAGCCGGGTCATTGGGGCCAGCGACGTCTGCCCGTTCGAATCAGCGATTACGCGGCGCCAAAAAACCAGCCCGGCGAAATTCGGGTGCCCGTGGCGTCGTTGGTCACGCCCGCCAGCCGCGCGGCCGATCAAACCACAATTCACCAGCCGCGCACGTTCCAGCAACAGCCATCATCTCAGCAGCAGTCCACTTTGAACACACATCTTCCCGCAACGAAACCATCCATGCAGCCTGTCCGCGACAATCCATCCCTGACCGCCGAACAGGAATCGACCATCCATCGGGTCGCCTGCGAACTGGTGCTGGCTGCCGTCCAGAAGCGAACCGTGCAGCTGACGAATACTGCGTTCAGCGTTGTCGCGGACGTCGCCGTGATGGGAGCCTTTGTGACGCTCAAGCGAAACGGGCAGCTGCGAGGATGCTGCGGAATGCAGGGACAGCCAATGTCACTGAGCCACGCCCTGTCTCAGTCAGCGGCTCGCACGGCCACTGACGACCACCGGTTTCCGCCGGTCTCTTTGTCAGAACTGCCGCATCTCACACTGGACGTGACGCTGCTTTTCAATTTCGAAACGATTACGGTCCTCGGCGAAGACCGAATCGCCGCGGTGGAACCCGGCCGACACGGCCTGCGAATTCAGCACCACAACAAAGCCGGACTGCTGCTCCCCAGCGTTGCAACGGAACACGGTCTGGATGCAACGACGTTCCTCGATCACGTGTGTCGCAAGGCTGGTCTGCCATTAACCACATGGCAGGAACCTGATGCCCTTCTGCAACGATTTGAAGGTCGCATGATTCAGGGAGACTTTGACAGGTCCCTGCTTTCATCGACCGCCACCGTCAGCAGTTTTGCCGTGCGCTGCAGCGCGCCGGAAATGTGGAATTCCAGCGTGCCTCAGCCTCAGACCGGCGGGGCAGTGCGGCCAGCCGGCGTGGCGGGAACATTCTATCCGGGCGACGCGGCAGGCCTGGCACGAATGGTCGAGGAATGCATTGGCCAGATTCCGGAAGTCAAAGAACAATGGCCGGCGGTGATGGTGCCTCATGCCGGACTGGTCTATTCAGGCCGCATCGCGGGAGGCGTTCTGAAACGCATCCGGATTCCAGACACAGTGATCATCATTTGCCCCAAACACACGCCGTACGGAGTTGAATGGGCGGTCGCTCCGAATGACGTCTGGGAGCTGCCGGGAATCACGCTGCAATCCAATACTCAGCTGGCTCGGCTGCTGGCCGATCGCATTGAGGGATTACAGCTGGATGCCGCCGCACACGCCCGCGAACATGCCATTGAAGTGGAACTGCCGCTGCTGGCCCGCCTGGCTCCGCAGGCCAAAGTTGTCGGGATCACCATTGGCGGAGGCAGTCTGGAAAGATGCCTCCGTTTCGGCCAGCAACTGGCCGCCGTGATCTCCGAACTGCCGTCGCCACCGCTGCTGCTGATTTCCAGTGACATGCACCACTTCGCCACCGATCTGCGCAATCGCGAACTGGACGAGCTGGCCCTGACCGCAATGGAATCACACGACCCGGCCCGGCTGCTGGACACTGTCAAGTCG
>JANOUN010000576.1:0-3955 GCA_031416875.1 Planctomycetota bacterium
CGTCGTCGGGTGGCGGCGGTTCTGTTTCTGCCGATGCTCCGCTGGCGATCGGATCATTTCTTCTGGTCGGTCTGGGACTCCTCGGGATTGTGGCAGTCGTTGCATTCCTCATGCGGCGCCCGTTGCTCAAACTGGTTTCCGATGCCACTGGAATTGCCGGTCCGTCACGAGTCCGCCAGCCGAGTGAGATTCGCTCGCGAGAAGACGTGATCACGGCGTTTCACGAACTGGCCTTGAATCCGAAGAGACTGGTTGAATCCTGGTGGACGCATCGAGCCGCTGCGATCAAGCTTGCTGCAGAATCGCCGCAACAGGGCAGCGCGGTCCAGACACTTGCTGAAATCTACGAACAGGCTCGCTACCTGCCGGACGATGTCGAACTTCCCGCCGACAAGATTCAGTCCGCTCGCACAGCGCTGGCCGAATGCCGATAGCGGGTTGATTTATTCTGGCTTTCTATGTGGGGTAAGCTTCCAGCTGGCCATCGCGGAATGAAAACTCCATGCTTTTGGGAAAACCTGACAAGCTGGAAGCTTATCCCACCTTAAATCAACAGACCGCTTGCCTGACGGAGACTCATCAGTGTTACGATTTGTGCTGGTCTTTGGTCTTGCGTACTGCGTCCCGAACCTGGCCGCGTTCGCCGGCGAGCCCGAATTTCGGCGGCATGTGATTAACGGCGAATCGACGTTTCCCGCCTGTGCGGTGTTTGATGTCAACGCTGACGGACAACTCGACATCGTTTCCGGTGGCTGGTGGTATGCCGCTCCGACATGGGAAAAACACTTCCTGCGGGATGTCGAAGAGATTCGCGGACGATTCGACGACTATTCAAATCTCCCGTTCGACGTCAACGGCGACGAACGGCTGGATTACATCAGCGTCAATTATCGCAGTGAATCAATTTATTGGGCGCAAAACCCGGGCCAGAGAGCTATTGCTGCTGATGTACCGTGGGATCGCCGCGTCGCGGCCACTCCAGGCGCGATGGAGACCGGGCGACTTGTCGATATCGACGGCGACGGACGAATGGATGTACTTCCCAACGGAACGAAGTTCGCTGCGTGGTGGGACATTGAGCCGGGTGAGAAACCAAAGTGGACTCGCCATGACTTGCCTGAAGAACTTGCTGGACATGGCGTGGGCTTTGGGGATCTCAACGGTGACGGTCGCGGCGACATCGCAGGGCGTTACGGCTGGGCGGAGGCACCGCCGGATCGCCGCAGCGAACGTTGGGAGTTTCATCCAGAATTCGACCTCTGGCAGGACGCTTCGATACCAATTCTGGTGCAGGATGCGGACGGCGATGGCGACAATGACCTTCTCTGGGGCAGGGGGCATCGGTTTGGTGTGTACTGGCTGGAACAGACACGCGCCGTCGACGGCAATCGGAATTGGGTTCGTCATGCGATCGATACCAGTTGGTCTCAGGCTCATAGTTTGCTGTGGGCCGATCTGAATGGCGACGGACGTCCGGAACTCGTCGCAGGTAGTCGTTTCATGGGCCACGAGGGCAAAGATCCCGGTGAATACAATCCTTTGACAGTCTGCTCGTATCAGTTTCTGCCTGAGAGCCGGACATGGCAGCGGCAGACACTCTGGTCAGGTGATTCCGTCGGCTTTGGCCTTGATCCGAAAGTGGAAGATCTCGATGGCGATGGAGACCTGGATCTGATCTGCCCCGACCGCAGCGGTTTGTACGTTCTTGAAAACCTGCGAGTTTCGCCGGATGGTTCGATGTCGAATCAATCGTCAATCGCGATCAAGGCCGACGACTACAATCACGAAAACGTCATGGTTCTGAAAGATGATTCGGGCTCATTGCAGCCGATCACGACGCCGCTGCAAATGGGTATGCGGCGGCACCACATTCTGGCTGGATTGAGTCTCGCGATGGGGGCACTGCCGGATCCTGATCGCCGCGTACCGCTCGACGTGCAGATTGTTTCGACGGAAGTCGTTGATGGCTATGTGCGTCAGAAAATCTCATTCGCCACTGAGCCCGGCGATCGTGTTCCCGCATGGCTGCTGATTCCGGAAGGACAAACATCACCCGGAGCAGCGATGCTTTGTCTGCATCAGACAACCGGAATTGGCAAAGACGAACCGGCAGGACTTGGCGGACTCGAAAATCTGCACTATGCACATGAACTTGCGAAACGCGGCTTTGTGTGTCTGATACCGGATTATCCATCGTTCGGCGAATACCCGTACGACTTCAAAGTTCAGGGAAAGCACTACGCCAGCGGCTCGATGAAGACCATCTGGAACAACATTCGAGCTGTCGATGTGCTGGAGACCTTGCCGCAGGTCGATCCGAATCGCATCGGTTGCATCGGGCATTCACTCGGTGGTCACAACACGCTGTTCACGGCAGCATTCGACGGACGAATCCGCGCGGTCGTTACAAGTTGTGGATTCACGGCCATGCACGACTATTACAAAGGCAATCTGGCAGGCTGGACGAGCGACCGCTACATGCCGCGAATTCGCGACGTCTATGGCAATGATCCGGACAGGATTCCGTTTGAATTCCAGGAAGTCCTGGCCGCGATTGCCCCACGATCAATTTTCATCAACGCCCCGGTGAGCGACGACAATTTCGACAACCCCGGCGTGCGCAAAGTCGTCGCGGAAGCTTCCAGAGCCTTCAAAATCTACGGCAACATCGCAGGCGAGATCACTACACGCTACCCGGAATCCGGACACGATTTTCCGGATGATGTGCGTGAAGAGGCCTATCAGTGGCTTGAGCAACAGTTGAAATAAGAACCACAAACGTCGCGGCACACGCAGGTTTTGTTAGGGATTTTTGGGGCTCATAATCATACCAACCCGAAGCGCCAGCGAGGAATTCAGCCGTTTCTGCCTCGCTGGCGCTTCGGGTTGGTATTAAATCAACAGACCGCTAGCCCCGGTTCAAGGACGGAAAACACGATGAAAACAACCGAGGCTAGCGCCTTTCGGCTAATGATCAGCATTAAATCAACAACCCGCTTGATTCCAGCGGCTCCACCATGTCCTGAAGAGTTGCCACTGAGTCCGAATGAATTCCTGCTGGCTTGGGCTCAGCGCGTCGGACTTATTGAAATGGTGCGCGTATTCCCGATTGCCTTCCAGTACCATCAGGTACTTGTAGTACAGCACCAGATCGGGGCCTTCGTCGTAGGTGGACAGCACGGTCAGCGCTTCGTTCAGCTCCTGAGCCATTCGACGAGAATCGGGGCAGCCAGCGGCGGCTTTCTCGCACAGGGCGACCAGTCGGAGCACTTCACGCGGCAGGGCGTTGCCGACGCCCGTGATCGCTCCGGCAGCACCGCAGTGCACGAAACCGTGGTAGACCTGAGTATCGACACCGACCATCAGCGTCAGACCAGGATCACGGTTGGTGATGTGTTCGGCCGCATAACTCAGTGAGTCCGCTCCGCCAAATTCCTTGAAGCCCACAAGATTCGAAAACTCTGTCTGCAGGTCAAAGAACAGATCGGCCTTCGTTTCGAATCCATAGTACGGACTGTTGTAAATGACGGCAGGCAGTCCAGCCGCGGCTTTGAGAACACCCGCAAAATGATGCCGCTGTGCCGTAGCTGAGGTGCCTCGTGAGAGAACCCGCGGAATCACCATCAGTCCCGCCGCCCCGACTATCTTCGCGTGAGCCGCATGGTCAGCCGCAATCGCCGGATTCTGTGCCCCCGTCCCGACAACGACGGGAACCCCCGCCTGACACAACTGCCGCACACCTTCCTGACGTTGCGCATCCGTCAACAACGGCCAATCGCCCATCGAACCGCAATACACCACGGCGCGCATGCCGATTTCAATGAGTTCCTTTGCTTTCGCTACCAGTGCGGCAAAGTCCGGCACCCCGTCCGCAGAACAGGGCGTCATCAAGGCAGGAATACAGCCGCAGAACACGTTGGATTTGTCTGACATCACTTTTTCCGGAAAGCAAAGA
>JANOUN010000577.1:0-3158 GCA_031416875.1 Planctomycetota bacterium
AAAGTCATCAGGTCATGGGACTCGGCATGCAGGAACTCTGGGCACAGGCGGCTGGCAAACCATCTGGCGTGGGCTCGAAACTCTCATCCTCGCCCTCCGCGGTTACCACGCCGCTCTCAAAAAATGTGGGTAAGGATGAGCCCGGCAGGCAGGACCTACGGGTTTCGCCTTACGGCGAAAGAAAATCCCGATCGGGAAAAAACAGCTTGACGAACGAGCCAGTCTCACCTATTGTTCCCGATCGGGACATTTTCTACCATCTGCGGTCTGAACGCTACGAATATTCCCGATCGGGAACACACCCATGGTTCAAGTTGACGACGCCATTCAAATCGGCCAACTGGTTCGCCAGCGAAGAAAAGAAGCGGGCATGACGCTGAAGGATGCGGCTGCCCTCGCGGGTGTCGGCGTTCGGTTCTTGTCTGAACTTGAACGAGGAAAGCCCACTCTGCAATTGGGGCTGGCAATCCGAGTGCTGCACCTGTTTGGTCTTGAGCTGCATGTCGAAAAGCGGGGAGACCAGCGTGCCTGAGACGTTGTTTGTACATTACCAGCAGCAGACTGTGGGTGAGCTGACTCTTGCGGCTTCCGGGATGATACAGTTTCAGTATCGCGCGGGATGGCAACAAAATCCGAACGGATTTCCGATTTCGATTTCGCTTCCGCTGGATGGAAATTACGACATCCATGCAAGCCATCATTTCTTTGTCAATCTTCTTCCGGAAGCCAATGTCCGGCAGCAAATCTGCCAGTCTCTGAAGATCTCGCAGGGAAATGACTTTGAACTGTTGAAAGCGATCGGCGGGGACTGTGCAGGAGCACTGGCGATCACGCATTCTGACACGCCTGTTCAGCCTGATCAGCGTTACGAAGCTGTCACTGAACGTCAGCTGGCCGACTGGTCTGTCGGAGCACCCAATGCATTTTCGGCCGTGACCGGGCAGGATGAAGTTCGACTGTCACTGGCGGGGGCTCAGGATAAATTGCCGGTGCATATTCAGGACGGCAGGATTTCAATACCGCTGGGAAATACACCCAGCACGTATCTGCTGAAATTCGCTTCGCCGATCTACTCGCATCTGCCTGAGAATGAAACTTTTGTCGCCACGCTGGCGGGTGCCATTGGTCTGCCGGTCGTGGACATTCAACTTCGCCGAACGAACCGAGCTGCCATTGCCGTCATCTCCCGTTACGATCGATTGCTTGAGGGCGAATGTTACCGACGCCTGCATCAGGAGGATTTTTGTCAGGCACTTGGGATCAGCCCGGGCAGAAAGTACGAAAAAGAAGGCGGACCGGGGTTGAGGCAGTGCGTAGAAATCATCCGCAATCATACATCTTTTCCGCTGATCGAACTTCAAAAGCTGATGCATTGGACACTGTTCAACTTGCTGGTTGGAAACGCGGATGCTCACGGGAAAAATCTGTCGCTGCTGTATGTGGATCGACGACGTCTGCAACTTGCTCCATTTTACGATCTGGTGTGTACTCGCAATTACAAAAACATTTCGCGTCACCTGGCAATGAGTCTGGGAGGTGTTTCGGACCCGGATCAGATCGGAGCAAAGCAACTGCATGCGATGGCCGACGATCTGGGGGTTCGGGCAACGGTGGTCCTGAAGGCGGCTGCCTGCCTGAGCGAACAGCTTCATCAGACGATGCCGGATGTGGTGACTCGTTTTGCTGACACCTGGGGAACGTCACCGATTTTGGAGAGAATTCCCATTATCGTCCGCAAGCAAATCCGACGGCTGAAGACGATGCTGCGCGGATAGGGTTCCGGATTGAATGCTGCTTTAACAAAGCCCGCGTCGGAGACACGGGGCACATTGCGCGAATCGGCAGCGTCCGGCCAGACGACATGACATTGACAGAAAGCACTCCGGAAATGCCGAAATGGCATAGTCGGGTTTTCCAGGGTGGCCCGGCGGTTGATTCGCCGGGCGGCTTTGATAGCATGTGTCGGTCCCTTTTTGAAGTCTCGGTGAAGATCCGTCGACTTTTCAAAGGATGTTGACAGAAATTGGTCTTCCGGACCTGCTGTGAACCTGATTGTACGTTCGCCTGGTATCGGCCTGCCGGTGCTATGCAGTCTGAATTTGACATTGGATCACTCCTGGGCACATGGGAATTACTGGATTACTCCTGTTGGCGTTTTGCCTTGTAGGGTTTGCAGCCGCGATGCTGCAATCTCTTACACGGGTTGCTGTGCGCTGCGCAAGTTCCGGTCAGCAAATCTGCTGTCCGACAGAACCTGTTGATCTGCATACGGTGATTCGGCCAGTGCCATCTGCCACCGGCCCGCCGCGGCGGTCCCGGCCTGCATGGCGATGGGTGTCCGGGTTCGCTCTCAACCTTTCAGTTCGGTTGCGGCCATTTTTTCAGACTGCTTTGCTCCTGGCAACTCTTGAGGCCACCGTTCTGATCACCGGTGGGTGATCAGAGGCGTTCGTTACCGTCAGCTCTTCACACCATCCCATTGCGGATGCAGGGACCGTTTGTGAATTGAGGGGCGTGTTCATGGATAATCCGATGATTGTCGGCGCGATTGCCGCAATCGCGGGTGTTGCGATGGGCTACTTTGTTGATCGTCTGATCAAAGGTGGGGCCTACAAGACCCGTGATGAAATTATTCGCCAGGCGGAACGCGATGCCGAGAATGTAAAGAAGGATCTGGAACTGAAGCTCAAGGAGGACATGCTGAAGCGCCGCGAGTCGCTGGAATCCAAAATGGAAGAAGTACGCGGATCCCAGCGCGAGCGTGATCGTGAACTTGACAAGCGTGAATCACAGCTGGAGGAGCAGCAGGATTCGATCCGTAAAAAAGAGAAAATGCTGCAGGGCACGCAGCAGAAACTGGCCGAACGCGTCAAGTCGATGGAGGCCAAAGACACAGAATTGAATCGCTTGCTGAAAGAAGAGCAGGAAGTGCTCTATAAGACGAGCGATTCAATTCTGTGTCTTTGGCCTCCATCGACTTGACGCGTTCGGCCAGTTTCTGCTGCGTGCCCTGCAGCATTTTCTCTTTCTTCCGGATCGAATCCTGCTGCTCTTCCAGCTGTGATTCACGCTTGTCGAGTTCACGATCACGCTCTCGCTGGGAACCGCGCACTTCCTCCATTTTGGATTCCAGCGACTCGCGGCGTTTCAGCATGTCC
>JANOUN010000578.1:0-2076 GCA_031416875.1 Planctomycetota bacterium
GTCTTGGACGATGTCGGAAGCATCGACGCGGCGGGCCAACACGGGGTCGAGCCGCAACCCGATGACCCGCCGCAACGGCTCGCGGAACTCGCCGAGCAGGCGATCCACGGCCCCGGCTTCGCCGGTGCGGGCTTGTTCGAGCAGGGTGTCGGTGGTGTCGCGGATGGGCCACATGGGGGGATATTGTAGTGGTGGGTTGCATAGATTGCACAGTATGCTGGGCAAACAAAGAATTATCTACGCGATTCCATCTCGAGAAAACTGGCTGCCAGTCGTCCAATCAAGTCCGTCAAGCGAAGCTCGAAGTCGCGGTTTACATCGCCGACTCCGAATTTTGCATGGATTAATTCATGCAGAAACGTTCCGGCGAAGTCGCGCTCAGAACGCAGTTGATCCCGGCGAATAATGACCCACCCGTTGCTCGGATCCCATAGGCCGAGAGCATCGGTACACGAAAGGGGATCGACACACATCGTTCTTGAAATCCGGATGTCACGCACGGAAGAAGGGCGCCCGCCGATGAAATCTAGCAATCGAGAGTGGCAGTTCCAAACGATGTGCTCCGACGGAGTAAGTTCGCTCGGCGAAATCCACTCGAATTGAAACGATGCGTTCTGCTGTTTTACGAACTCATTAATCTCGGTGATCGGTGTTCCGGTCACATCTTTCGTCCCGCGTATTTTGTCGGACAGGGCCGTGGGGACTGTGATGATCGCATAGCCACCCCTAGTGGCATCATCGATGAGATCGGGCTTATCAATGAGATCCTGAGGATTCACAAAAAGCACGCGTTTTGTCGCATTGAGGATTCTGACGGCGTGCTGCTGCACATCGAGCCAGCCAAGTTCGTCGTGAGCTCGCCCATGGCTGTGCGTCTGCAAATCGGCCGCGAGTGCTTGTGCGACTGCATCGCTTTTGCACTCGAGAAGAATCGCACGGATTCGATCCGAATACGCAGTCCTTCCCAAATTCTGCCTCTCACGATTGAGAGATTTCTTGATCGCCGCATTCAAAGCAGTAATGTTGTAGCTAAAGAGGAAGTTCTCTTCCTCAGCGACCTTCATTCCATTGATGTAAATGATTCCCGCGCTCGACGATCTGGCATGAACGCTTCCGTAGCTCGTCGTTTCAATCGGTTGAGAATTGGAAAAGCAAAGGAACATATCCGATGCCGTTTTGACATCCGCATCCGACACTCCGAATAGGCGACAGATGGTTCCCTCCAAATGGGTCATCGACGGCGGCGAAACTGATGCGTGAAGGGTCACGAGATCATCGAATGAATGCTTCGACACACGTCCGAGACCGATATCGCCGAACTTGGATTTGATCTCGACCTTGACTCCTTTTCGATCAAAGGTGGCCAATGCGTCCTTGAGCCCGATTCCAAACTTACCAATAACTGCGGGGCTTTTCATTTTCTCCGGATTCTCACTTTGGATGAGATCCTGATACCGCAGCCCTCGGCCGAAGTCGCGGATCGTCCACCAGCCAGATTCATCTTTGATAACTTTCGGCGATGCCGATTTCGTTAGGATCGATTCGTCAATTGCGTTTGCAATCAATTCGCGGATCGCATGGGGAAGTTCCCAATTGTCGAGGATCTTGTCTATGTTTAAATCGAAGTTCTTTGCTGTGAAAGTGCTCAAAGAGGTCACTCCATGTGGTTCTTCTCCACGAGAGTCTATCAGCAGTGGTTTCCGTAAACACACAAAATCTGCAAAATGCAGGGCCGTCTTGAGCCTGACGCCGTTTGACGCCACCGTCATTCCATGGCACGATGCCGTCGGTGGAAAATCTATGCCGACGACGGTACTCGATTTGAACGTCGCCGATGCGCGCGGCTCCGATGAACCCAGATTGCGCCACCCGAACAGGTTCGTAACTCCGAGAAGTGTTGGCACACCCGACCGCCTCAGTTCTTCAGTTTCACCAACAAGTTCGCCATTTCAATGGCGGTGACGGCCGCTTCGAAGCCCTTGTTCCCCGCTTTGGCGCCCGCGCGATGCATCGCCTGTTCGAGCGTCTCGCAGGTCAACACGCCGTAGATCACGGGCACGCCGGTCTTCAGCCCCG
>JANOUN010000579.1:0-3475 GCA_031416875.1 Planctomycetota bacterium
AGCGGCAGGGCGTCAGGTCTCTGAGCAATCTCCCGACATGATGCTGATCTATCTCGAAGCTCGCCTGGGACGACGATCGGACGTGGAATCGCGGGTTGCGGAGATGCAAAGCCTATCACCAGATCAACGAACCGTCTGGCAGGAGAATCGAATTTACGAGATCCTCGTCCTCAACAGACGCTTGAAAGAGATCGGCGGTGACTGGGATCCGGTTCGCCTGACACTGCTTGAACATCTGCTTGCGCACACTACGGAAGATGAAACCCTCGTCGATACGATTCTTGAGGAACTCGGCGCTGTCTGCGACTCACTTGGTCAGCTGCAAAAGGCTCGCAACATCCTGAACCAGCGAGTCCAGCGCATGCTGCACGGCACCGACACGGCAGGCAGCAATCCATCCGAATCGATCCGCGAATTGCTGCAGGCGGGCGAGAAAATCCAGCACTCGGGATTTCCAATCGAAGGCGCTCGCCTGCTGCTGAACGTGACGGCGCATGACATTGATGAATTCACCAGTGACCTGGATGAAGACAAGGCCGTCGCATTTAAGTCACGCTTCAACGCATCCCAACGCTGGGCGCGGCAGCAGATCGCTGCTGAGAAACTTGTCAATTGGTTCGAGATCGCTGTTCAGAGTGCTGCGCAGGACATGGGCGAATCGGAGTCGGACGCTGGTCATTCCGACGAAAATCCCGCGTCGGAGACACGGGGCACATTGTCCATTGGTGACTCAGATAAGAATTCCGGCCATTTCGAGCTGCTGCTGGAAGTCTCCGGAGTAACTGATCCTCGATCTCGCGATGCGGCTACCCTGAAAACCGGACGGATGGACTCCGTCATTCTGAAGGCGATCGAAAAGCAGTCGTTCGATGATGAAAAACTTCGAACGACGCTGAAGGCAAGTATCCGAACGTTACTGTCCGAGGACAGTCCACCGGCTTCATTGCTCACGGCGGCGCTGGCCTTTGCTTTGCGAATGGACGATGGGGAAATCACGGCAGCAATTGTTGAAAAACTGACTCTGTTGAAGAAACCAGGAACGTCCGACCCTGTTTCAGAAACCGCCGAGCGATCAGCGAAGCCGAAGATCCCGGCAGCACTGCGGTCGGCACCGGACGTGGCCGCAGTGCTTGCTGCGAAAATGCTTGTGCGATCGGGCGCACATTCAGCCATTATCCCGCAGCTTCTGCCACACGCAGCCGCATCCGCAAGATTCAGCGACAATCGTCTGGTGCGAATCGCCGTGCTGAACGAATGCCTTGCCACCGCGTTGGAAGCGAGACTCACGGATCTTGCAACCACGCTGGAATCCGAACGAGACACTGTCATCGCTGAACAGATCGCTGGTGTCTCCCTCGGCACGCCTGGTTCCATTGATCTCCGCCACGAAATCCGCACAAGGCTGCTCAAACTGGGGGAACCTTGAATGGGCTCAAGTGAATCCGAAGAATCCTTTGATGTCGTTGATCAGGCCGATCGGGTTCTTGAGCAGCTGGCTCGGTCCGAAGTGCATCGGAGGAAGCTGCGGCATCGGTCGGTGCATGTGTTCCTGTTTCGGCAGGATGGGTGCCTCTTAATTCATAAGCGATCGGATACGAAGGAAGAATTCCCTTCCGTCTGGACGTCATCGTGTTCCGGGCATGTCAGCGCCGGAGAAGATTATGATACGACGGCGGTGCGGGAACTGTCGGAAGAACTCGGCGTTGAGTCGGCAGTCGAGCGGCTCCGGAAATTTGCGGCCTGCGACGACACTTCGCAGGAATTCACGGTGTTATACCGCTGCTGCTCTGATGCGGCTGTCATGCCGGATCCCGTGGAAATTGCGGAGATTCAGTGGATGCGGCTCGACGCGATTCAGAGCTGGATGACGCGATCGCCGGATGATTTTTCACCCGCGTTTCGGCTGCTGTTTGGCTGGTTCCAGGAGGGCATCAGAATTCCAGAAATCCACTGACACGTCCAACCGTGATTGTCGCAATCACCAACTGGGCCGTCAGCAGCAGGAGCCATCTTTTTCCTGAGTTGCTCGCATCGGAATCAACGGCCTGTGCGGCGATGATGGCGTACCATGGAGTAATGAAACACCACAGTCGAGCGGCTTCACCCATGTTTTTCCCGGACAGCCACAGCAACGTCCAGGTCAGCGCACACGCGATGGCGAACAATCGCCCGTTAGTCAGATTCTTCAACTTCGAAGAATGAATGTTATTCATTGTTTGCACGAGCATGACGATGGCCATCACAGCCATTGGCAGACCGACAGCCATGGCGAGTTCGATCGGATTGACGGCAAACCATGTCAACCATGTGCGAACTGATTGTGAATAGAATCCCGCGTGATTTGTGAGGTTCAGACGCCACACGTTGAGCAGGTTGCAATGCGTCCCGAGTTGCCAGATTCCACACGCCATCAAAAATGACGCAGCAGCCCCCAGTGTCATTTCCAGTGTCTGACCGATGCGGTGTTTGCAGTCGAGCAGTACGAAACCCGCCGCGAATGCGGCCAGCATCACCAGGACCGGCACATGTGCCAGACTCAGCAACAGACAACCAAACAACACGAATCCACTCAGCGACCCGAGGAGCCATCGCATGCTGCGATGCTTCGTCAGCATGGCAGCGACAGCCACCCATGCCAGCATCATGCCGCTGCATGCATAGAGTACATCTGAACGCGGAACAAAAATCCCGATCGTGGGCACAGTGATCATCAGCGCGGCGGCGCGCCATGCGGTTTTGCAATCCCTCAGTCTGCGGGTCAACCCAAACACCGGAATCACGGTCATGGCCGCAAACAGCGTCGAAAGCAGTGATGAAAGATGCAACGCTGCGAATTCTGACGTCGATAATGGTCGAGCGATCCGGCCCGCGGCTTCGACTTCTCGAAACATGCGGACCGTTTCACGATTCTGAAGTGCTTCAGAAAACCGGGCGATTGCCGGAGTGGAATCCGTCAGTCTCAGCAATCCGCGATTGAGCAGCAACAATCCCGGCGGGTGCGTGCCTTCGTGAAGCACGTCGCCTTGGGCCATGCGTGATTCATAGCCCGCCAGCATCTGCCGCGTCGATGTCACATTGAACGTCGCTTCAAAGAAGTAGCCGGAAGCATACTTGTCGTAGAGAATCCAGATCGGTCGCAGCTCCCGATGAGGCGAGGGTGCCGCTTGTCGCACAGCGTTCAGCCACAGGAAACTGAGCCCCGTCAGTCCCAGCAGCAGCAGGCCGCGCTGCATACTTCCGCAGTTGGAAATCCGCCGCATGCCTGTGGCACAGTAGACGACGACAACACTGCCACAAATCAGCGGCCAGATCAGGCGGTCCAGCGTCTCAACGACGTCCGTTGGCAGCTCGTGCCGTGGCCACACCCATTCGCCCACAACGCCCAGCGGCGGCCACGGTGCCAGCAGCAATGCGCCACCAATCAATGTGGTGAACAGGATAAGGAGACGGCAACGCATCAGATAAAACCTCTTCC
>JANOUN010000580.1:0-2382 GCA_031416875.1 Planctomycetota bacterium
CTGCATTATGGCGGCCTGAAAAGAATGCGTCGCCAAAATTCTTCTCAGGAAAACACCACTCTCAACGTTTGCAGAGCAGCACCCTTCGGGCCATTTGGCTATTGGTTCCTGAACTCTTTTCCAAGCCTTGACAGAGCGCCAGGTCCTCTTATTTCGGCGCTCGCCATTGCGACTTGGTATCTGAAATCAGTCGATCCGCAGATGCCGGTCCCCATGTGCCAGCGGGATACAGATCGGGAGTCGACGAACTTCCTTCCCACGCTTCGAGGACTGGCGTCACAAATCTCCACGCGGCTTCCAATTCATCGCTGCGTGTGAACAAGGTTGAATCACCGCGCATCACATCCAGCAACAGGCGTTCGTACGCCTCTGGCAACTGGGCCGTAAAGTGATCTTCGTACTGAAAGTCCATCGACACCGGTTGAACCTGGTAATTCATCCCTGGTCGCTTGGTGGAAAACCTCAATGAAATAGCTTCCTGCGGCTGGATTCGCAGGATCAATTCATTGGGTCGAGTTTCCACAAGGTCGCACAAGTCGCCTTCGCATTCGACGGTGGAAAACAAATTCAAAGGTGGTTTCTTAAACCGGATGGCAATCTCGGTCATCTGCTTCGGCAGTCGCTTGCCTGTCCGCAGAAAGAACGGCACACCCGCCCAGCGCCAGTTGTCAAGTGCGACGCGCATGGCCACATACGTTTCGCGATTCGACATCGGATTGACGCGATCTTCTTCACGATACCCCAGGGCAGGCTGACGATTGACAAGTCCCGCCGTATATTGACCTCGAATGGCCCAGTTCCCGATGGGACCACTGACTCCGGGTCGCAGTGCCTGCAGGACCTTCATTTTTTCGTCGCGTATTTCCCGCGCCTGAAAGAGCGACGGAGGATCCATCGCAATCAGACACAATAACTGGAGCACATGATTCTGCAGAACGTCGCGCATTGCTCCAGATGTGTCGTAGTATCCTCCACGCGCCCCTTCCATGCCCAGTGCTTCAGCCACCGTAATCTGAATGTGATCGACGTGATTGCGATTCAGCAGCGGCTCAAAGATCGCATTGCCAAACCGGAAAAGCAGAATATTCTGTACGGTTTCTTTGCCAAGATAATGATCGATGCGGTAAATCTGACTTTCCTGCAGATACCGCGACAACACTACGGTCAGATCCTGAGCGGACTTCAGATCGCGTCCAAACGGCTTTTCGACCACGACCCGCAGCAGCGATTCAGATTCCCTTGGCGGAATCATCCCGGACACACTTAACCCCTCGACGGCTGGCGCAATCAAATCCGGATTCGTTGCCAGATAAACGATGCGAGCCGACTCTTTCACTGCCCCGACCTGTGATTCGATCGCCTGAACCGATGTGCTGAGCGCTGCATACTCACTGGAGTTCGTAATATCCAGTGGCTGATAAAACAATTGCTTCGCAAAGACCTCCCACGCTGCCGCATCAAAGTTCCCTTCACCCAGTCGCGCCTTCACCGTGTCACGCATCTCGGTCCGGAACTCGTCATGCGACTTCTGACGTCGTGCCACTCCGATCACCGGACAGCGCGACGACAAATAGTGCTGCTGCGACAGGCGAAACAGCGCAGGGATCAGTTTCCGGGACGTCAGATCGCCTGACGCTCCAAAAATCAGGACCGTCGTATCTCTGGTTGAGACCATAAGAAATTCTTTCGCATCCATTGAGTCAAAATGCATTCCGCAGACAGGAGTTGTATGGCACAGCTCTCAATCTCGAAAGGGAACCTATCCGGGGAGTCACGGCTGGCCAGTCTGTCAATATACGGTAGGGTGTGTGAAGCGGAGCGCAACACACCACTGCGGATCCGCCTGCAACCATGGTGCGTTGCGCTTCGCTTCACGCACCCTACGGGAATCGGAGAATCACAAACTGGCCAGCCGTTTCCCGGGGAATTTGACTCCGGGAGTCAAATGTTTTCATGCTCGACTCGCAGAGTCAATTGACGTCAGAGCGTCGTTTTTTCAACGGGGGCATCACGTCGGGGAATGCCATTCTGCCAAAAAACAGGCGATTCCGACCCGACGGCGGGAAAACAGCAGGATCGTCCTTGATGGACTTCGACGGCGCGGTTAAACCGCCATTTTCAAATTCAGGTTAGTGCCAGAAAACAGGTTTTTTCCGATCCCATGTCAGTTTTGATTCAACTCACCGACGGCGTCAAAAGTTTCGGCGACCAAATGCTTCTCGACAACGCCAGCGTCACTTTGTACGAAAACGAAAAAGTCGGATTTATCGGACGCAATGGAGCCGGCAAATCCACACTGTTGCGCGTGCTTCTGGGCGACGAAGAACTCGACAGCGGCTCTGTCATGCGTTCGCCAAATCTGCGAGTCGGATATCTGCGACA
>JANOUN010000581.1:0-3942 GCA_031416875.1 Planctomycetota bacterium
CAGTCCATATCCCGCCAGAAGATTCAGATTGGGCAGGAGACTGTCTCTTTGTCTCTCGACTTCCAGAGCCGTCATTTGAACCTGGCTCTTTTGAGCCTTCACTTCCGGACGTGCGGTCAGGGCCTGTTCAATTCCCTGCTCCAGATCCGGGACGAATTCTGCGGTCAATGGAACGGCGTCGATCGCCAGCCTGACGGTGCTCGCCGGGTCCATGCCCAGCTTCTGTCGCAGCAGCTGCTCCGCCGACGTCTGATCACGGATGGCGGCTGCAAATTGTGCGCGTGTCGCTTCCAGGTTGTCACGAGCCTGCGACTCATCTGCCACAGAATTCAGACCCAGTGCCTGCTGCTGACGTTCGTTTTCCCAGGCCTGCTCCGCGTGCTCCACAATCTTTGTGAGGTTCTCTGCGTTTGACCGAGTCAGATACAGCCTCCACCAGGCTTCCTGGACTTCGTGCAGGATCTGATTGACTTCCGCTTTGAATTCCAGATTTGACTGATCGTAACGAATCTTTGCAATGCGAATACCCGCCTGGTTGATACGACTGCGAGCCCCCTGAAAAAGTGGTTGCTGGACGGTCAGTCGAAGGCCTGATTGCCAGGCAGGATTGACGATCAGAAACTGCCCGGCAGGATTGTTGAAGTTGTAACCCGAATGATAGCCGATCGCTGCCTGAGTCCCGCTTTTCCAGCGTTGCTGAAGCTGCAATTGATCGGCAGAGGTGCCGGGTGCACCGAATGTCGTCGCCTGAACGGAGCTGAGATTTGTGCCGAGAGCCTGCACGGTCGATGCCGCCTGTTGGTTGCTCTGACCAAATTGCGCGCCGCTCAACACGGCAGGGTCGAATTGTGCGAGCTCGGTATCAACACCAGTCAGGACTTCCTGCGGCACCGACGTCAGAACCTGAATCCCCTTGCTGTTCCGTAATGCGTGCTCCAATGCCGACTCAAGCGTCAGGCGGAGCGACTCCGCTTCAGCATCCGCCGGTGGACCGGATTCCTGCACCCTGGTTGCTGACTTTGCTTTTTCAGAAGCGATCGGTGCAGTCACTTCGGAATTGGCGTCTGCTTCGTCAGGCATCACGATTTCGCTGGAGACTTCGGAGCTTTCGCCGGTCAGGGACATATGTGTCAGATGGCACCCAGACGTCGCGAATGACAGGAGGATCACCCAGAAACTCAGCGTTGCCTTTCCCGCTCGGCTCTCACCCCGCTCGACGTTGTTGTCTCGGTGTTTGCGTCCATTGATCATTGTCAGTTGAAACGATGAGATTGGGAGAGAGACTTCAACAGTTCCGAACGCTAAGTTTCCCGCTACTGGCCGTTCTAAGCAAGAGGACGTGCGAGAGCGAATCACGATCCGGGCAATCTGACACCGTGATGAAGGCTGACTCCTGCGGTTTCTGCCGGTGTGTGTCTACTTCGCCAAAAACCAGGTTCGCACCTCCCCCGCAAAGGCTGTTCATTCTTGCGGGGATCTCACCACGCACTTAGTGTTCCGTAGCCTTTTGTTTCACAACGGGCATTTCTCACTTCATCGCGCGCTGCGAGTATGCCTCCGAATACGCTGCCTTCAGGACGAAATCGTCATCCGGATGCGCACCACGGTCACATTGCGACCAGTGGTGCGTTGATTCGTATTGGCATCGTGCGCGCGTTCGTGCGGAGTTGTCATTGCATCCCTGACATACGGCGAGTCCTCCTTATCATGATGCTGGCTTCGCCCGGAACTGCGGCGCAGGAGGAGATCGGCGCGATGCAGTCAACCCGGCCGTCTGTCATCAGGATGGAGCGAGTCGCTGAACTTGCGGATTCCGATCCCAGTCCGCTGGTCAGAGAGACAGCTCGACTGCAGCTGATTGAATGGCAATACTCACCTGATTCCACTGACCCTCTGGAATCCGCTGCAACGCGTGACGTTCGGCCGATCGGCTACAAGACAATCCTCGAACCGCCGGACTTCGATGTTCCTCTTCAGGATGAACGGCCGGATGTTTTGCGAAGTCCGTTTTCCCCTTCGGTCGAGGCCGACGAATTTTCGCCGCGTGGCCCGGACGAGTCGCGAATGACACAAACTCCCTTCGACGCACCGCTGGGATTCACAGGTCCCTCAAGCATACTTCCCGGCGAGGCGCAGGAAAGCGAACATTTTGTACCGGTCGAAGACCGTTGGCGCATCGGGTTCCCGGAATGGGATCGATATGGGAAAAGTAACCCCGACATCGATGATCAACCATATGAGACTGGTCATTGGTGGGACCCATACAATCAGAACGTGTTCAAGGGTGATTATCCTGTCATTGGGCAGCATACGTTTCTGAACATGACTGCCACCAATGAGCTGTTGAATGAGTTCCGCGAAGTTCCAACAGGCACCACACCATTCGAAAGCACGGCGCATCCGAATCAGCAGGAGTTCTTTGGAAATCCGCAGCAGTATTTTTTGAACAACAATCTCAAACTGCAGTTCAATCTTTCGCATGGTGATACGGCGTTTAAGCCGTTTGACTGGCAGATTCGGTTGATGCCTGTCTTCAACCTGAATTACCTCAGTGTCAACGAACTGGGAGTCGTCAGTCCGGATGTCCGGGCCGGAACGACACGCTTCCGAAATGAAGTGGCTCTGGAGGAATGGTTCGCCGAGGCAAAACTCGCAGACCTCAGTCCGAACTACGACTTCATGTCGGTCAGGGCAGGTTCGCAGCCCTTTGTGAGTGATTTTCGCGGCTTTATCTTCTCCGACACAAACCGTGCGGTGCGACTCTTCGGAACGAGACTCGCCAATCGTGACCAGTTCAACCTCATTTATTTCGATCAGGCAGAGAAGGACACAAACAGCGGATTGAACACATTTCATGACAGACGTCAAAACACCCTGATTGCGAATTACTTCCGACAGGATTTCATCTTTCCGGGATTCACCACACAGTTCAGTTTTCATTACAACCGTGATGGGCCAGGCGTTGAGTTTGACCGCAACGGCTTTTTAGTCCGTCCGGATCCAGTCGGTGCATTTCGGCCACACCGCATTGATGCGTACTATTTCGGAGTTGCCGGCGACGGACATATCGGTCGTGTCAACGTCAGCCATGCCTTCTATCACGTCGAGGGCACGGACAGCATGAATCCGATTCAGGGACAAAAGTCACAGATCAGGGCGAATATGGCGGCCATCGAACTGTCCATCGATCGCGATTGGGTTCGATTCAGAACGTCGTATTTCTGGGCGTCCGGCGACGACAACCCCAATGATTGCAAGGCAGAGGGTTTTGATTCGATTTTTGACAATCCCAACTTTGCCGGGGGACAGTTCAGCTATTGGCAGCGACAGGCCATCAAATTGTTTGGAGTCAATCTGGTCCAGCGGGAAAGCCTGCTGCCGGATCTGCGATCCAGTAAGACCCAGGGGCAAAGTAACTTTGTGAATCCCGGTTTGCAATTGCTCAATGCCGGGATGGACTTCGAGATCACTCCGAAAGTGAAGGCGATCACGAATGCGAATCTGCTCTGGTTCGATAAGACTGAGACACTTGAGCGACTTGTGTACCAGGACAACATTCATCACCACATCGGCACCGACCTCAGCCTGGGATTCGAGTATCGTCCGCTCCTGAGCGACAATGTGATTCTGGTCGGCGGCGTCTCCACGTTGATTCCCGGTCAGGGGTTCGACGATCTCTTTGGAGTGACAGATCCATTTTCTGCCGCCAACGCTCAGCCGGGCAAAGCAGAGACCCTCCGCGCCATGTTCCTGAATGTTATCCTGACGTATTAGTCATTCGTCCAGGCAGGAAAGTGGGGTAAGCTTCCAGCTTGCCGACCCGATGGTTCTTAATGAGCAAAGCGGAATCCACGCCTCAAAGATGTGCCAGTGGACAGCTGCATCATGGCGTCAGAGTTGGCGCCCATCTGCATGGAAATCCTGTCCTTGCTCAAGCTTATC
>JANOUN010000582.1:0-5679 GCA_031416875.1 Planctomycetota bacterium
CGATCGCTACGACAAGGAATTCGTCAGCAAATATTGCAGTTTTCGCGGTCCCGGAAGTCCGCAGACACTGAACGGTGATCCGTTTACACTGGAACAGTACCGTGAAGCGCTGGCAGACTACACGCCGGAGAAAGTCGCGGCGATCAGCGGATTGTCGGTCACTCAGTTGACGATGTTGGGCGACCTGTTCGCGGATCGCAGCAAGAAGATCACGAGCCTGTGGTGCATGGGGATGAATCAGCACACACAGGGAACTGCGATCAATAATCTGGTTCACGGCATTCATTTGCTCAGTGGGCACTGGGGTCGTCCGGGTGATGGTCCTCAAAGTCTGACCGGTCAGCCTTCCGCCTGCGGCACAGTTCGCGAAGTTGGCACGCTCGCCCACGCCTTGCCCGGCGATCTGCAAGTCGCCAAACCCGAACACCGGGAGATTGCCGAACGACTGTGGAATCTGCCTCCCGGTCGCATCAATGAGAAGCCCGGATATCATACGGTCCTGATGTGGGGAAAATTTTGCACGCCGTCAGAGCAGGAAGGTTCGCTCGACACAATGTGGGTGCAGGTGACGAATCCCGGACAGTCATTGCCCAACATCGACAAGCTGTTTAATGCGAAGGCGGGCCTGGAAAACAAGTTCCTGATTGTGTCCGACGTCTATCCCACCGCCACGACAGCTCTCGCGGACCTCGTGCTGCCGTCCGCATTGTGGGTCGAAAAGAACGGCGTCTTCGGAAACTCAGAACGTCGGACGCAGCAGTGGTTTCGCATGGTCGATCCACCCGGTGAAGCCCGCGATGACTGCTGGCAGACGATTGCGGTGGCTCATCAGCTGATGGAGCTGGGCCACGCAGGCATGAAGGACAAAGACGGACAATTTCTGTTTCATCAGGCCGATGCCGCCGGTAACGAAATTCCGATCTGGGAATGGGAGCATTACTACGACATCAACGTCGATGAGCGATTGTTCGAGGAGTATCGTCCGTTCACGCAGATCAAACATAAGAACGTGGCGCCGTATCAGCAATTGGTGACCGCGCGAGGATTGCGGTGGCCGGTGACAGAGCAGGCCGATGGCACGTGGAAAGAAACCAATTACCGATTCATCGAAGGGTCTGATCCGTTCGTCGAAAAGGGACGTGGCATTCAGTTCTACCATTCTGCCGATGCGAACGATCGAGCGAGGATTTTCTTTCGCCCTTATGTCGCACCGCCCGAAATTCCGGACGCGGAGTATCCGTTCTGGCTGGATACGGGGCGCGTGCTGGAGCACTGGCATACCGGCACGATGACGATGCGTGTGCCTCAGTTACGCAACGCGATGCCATCTGCGTATGTGGAAATCAACCAGGACGATGCGGCTCGGCTGGGAATTCGGTCCGGTGACCGCGTGCTGCTGGAGAGTCGCCGCGGCAGCCTGCAGCTTCCCGCATGGATTGATGGTCGAGCCAATTGTCCTCCCGGCCATTTGTTCGTCCCGTTCTTCGACGAAAAGCTACTGATTAATAAACTGACGCTGGAAGCGCATTGTGCGTTCAGCAAAGAACCTGACTACAAAAAGTGTGCGGCCAGGGTGAGCCGCGTGGGCTAGGCTTCCAGCCTGGCATCGACCGAGGAAAACTCCATGTTTTTGAACCTCAATGACAAGCTGGAAGCTTATCCCACTTTAACAGCCTGGAAATGCCGCTGACAGAAATCGAAAATCTATGAACCAGCCTTCATCACAAGATCCTGTTTCGCCACACAGTGGCCGTGTTGCGCGCATGCTGCCGCTGGCAGGTGCGATTGTGCTGGGGCTGACGCTGGTTGGATTCCTTGAAGGGATCGCAGAACCTCAGGCCGCGACGGCAGAGCCCACTTCACCAGCCTTACACTCCGTCACCGGTGACGTGCCGCATGCAGTGGCCTATCGGAATATGGCGGCAGCTCGTTTGAGTCCCAATGCGGACTTTCAAAGTTCGCTGAAAGAGCTTCGTTTCGAAAAGCCTTCGATCTTTGATCCGGTCGTACGCACGCCTGAAATGAAAAACGCCGCTCTGATCGACCGCGCGCGAACGCGTGCGTTTGACGGAGCACCTCCCGTGATTCCGCATCCGATTGAACAACAATCTGCCGCCAGTTGTCTGGCATGTCACGGTCAGGGGATTCGGATGGGAGAGAAGATCGCGACGACAGTCAGTCATCCTCATTTCACAAGCTGCACACAGTGTCATGTGGAATCACGCAACGGCGGACCTTTTGAAACCACACTGCCCGTCGAAAACGAATTCACCGGCATCCAGCGCAGCGGTCCCGGCGAACGAGCCTACGCTGGAGCGCCACCGACGATTCCGCACTCGCTCTGGCTGCGAAGCGACTGCACCAGCTGCCATGGTCTCGTCGCACGTCCGGGTTTGAGGACAACTCATCCATGGCTGTCGAACTGTGTCCAGTGCCATGTCGAAGGCAACAGTGTGCCCCGTGTCTCTGACGCGGGATTTGCTGAGCAATTCGAAAGCAACCGGGAATAACTCATGAGCGAAATGCCGGCGATCTCTGACGATCCAAACCCCGCTGACGGGCCATCGATGCCGGAGATGCGGCAGGGACTGCTGTCGGCATCCGACTTGAAAGAACTTTGTGCGGATCTGACACAACTCACACGAGTCTTATCGATCCAGACCCGTGTGCGAGGCAACACGAATGCCGAGACCCGCAGCGGAGCGCTCGATGACGTATTGCAGGATCTGTGGGATGGCAATCTTCAAGCTGTTCAGATCCGCTACGCGTACGACGGCCACGAATGGACCGACACGCTGCTGCGTTCCGACTGCCACATCCGCGTCATCCGCTGCCAGCATCCGCAGATGTGACAGCGGGTGGACTTCGCGAAGGCAAGCTGACGTCCTAATTGATGGCAAGGACATTCGCCCGATGTTGTTTGGTGACGCCGGTGCGAAGACACCCCATGAGGCGTTGTGCTTCTACGCGGGTGACGAGCTGCAGGCCGTTCGCAGCGGAGAATGGAAGCTGCATTTCGCTCACGACCATCTCACTGCCGCCGGACCACCGGGCCGCAACGGCAAGCCCTCCAACTTCGAAAACCTGAAACCCGCGGCGATCACACAATCCGGCATCCACGGCATCGCCAGCCGCCACGGCTACGAGGTCGCTCACACGGACCTGGCGCTCTTCGATATGAAAACCGATCCTGGCGAAAAGACGAACCTGGCAGATCAGCATCCCGACGTGGTCGCTCGCCTGAGCAAACTGGCAGAAGGCATTCGCAGTGAATTGGGCGATGAGTTGACCGAAACGAAGGGCACTGAGATTCGAGCAGCGGGTGACGTGGCGATATCACAATAGGTCGTCGATATTCCCGCAAGTTGTCTCAACTCAGCTCTCTACCAGGAAAATGTGAGTTGATTCCAGCCTTTCTGCTCCGTCACCTTCGGCAAGTAACTTAAGGCTCCACACGACGTGCATCTTCGCCGGGTCGTCCGGCAAAGTTGATGGAGCAGCGTCGTCCGGCAGTGTCACGGCGGCAGAACCAGTGATCTGACCTCCGGATTTCACCTCGGCATTCACAGCGAAAATCAAACTCTGCACAAACAGCGATTTGTCAGCGGATTCCTCGGAAAAACTGAACCATGCCTGATCAACAGCAACGCATTCGATCCGGCCCGTCAGCTTGCGGACTCGTCCATGAAAGTATGTTGGCAGGACGACGCTCAGTTGAAATTGTTCTCCGACCCGGACGTGGGTTCGGTCAATCTGCACATCCGGCGATCCGAATCCACGTCCACGCCGGTAACCCGAAAACGCCAGAACGAATACAACCAGCACGGCGATTGCGAAACATCCTTCCAGCAGAAAAGCGAGTCGTTCGTGAGGCGGCGTACTGACTGAAATATGATGCAGGATTGTCGGCAGACCGGCTGCAAAACCAACGAGTCCCAGTGTGGCGTACAGGCGGGCATTCGCGAGATGATGGCGTTTTGGCGACAGATGTGTTCCGCTGATATTCATTTCAGTTGCTGTCGGCGAATGACTGTTCATCCTTTGCTCGACAATCACACCAATCCCCATTGCCGCCACACAGATCGAAACCAGCACAGCAAGATAAGGCTCACCTCCGTACTTCGGCACCAGAAAAGCTCGATCCGGCTGGCCCGAATCATAAAAGGCCTGGACCTGAGCACCGACGGGATATTTCTGCAGGACTTCATCGGCCCATGAGTTGGGCAACATACATTCCACAGGCGTCACAGTTTCGGATGTGAATTGCTGTCCGTTGACCTGATACTTGTATTCGACAATCGGAACGTTAACGGTATTATGATTGACCTTGCGTGCTTCAGTACGCTGGCTGAGTACCAACGCGGGCACCGGCTTGGCCAATGCTATCCGCTGATGCTGGCTGAAAATCGCCCAGACTCCGTAAGCCGTTCCGCCGATTCCTGCGAGAATAGCCAGCCAGCCCAGATAGATTGCCCAACGCATGAAGTGACTCCTCAGGAGAAGTAAACGCGAGACTCGCGGCACTGCTGTATCCTGTCACAGTGTCATTTCACCGTCAACCGATGCATCGTCCGGCAGGCACAAATCAAGCGTGCGGCAACTGTCTTAGCCGATCCTGAATCTGACAGATGTTTTATTGAGCAAACATGTTGAGGATTCGGACTAACAAACGCTTCAGAAAGCCTGGCCGATATTCGGGCTTGGCTGCTCGCAGTCGGTCATTGTAATTCTGCATGTTTTCTCCGGTGTCGATCCACGTAAGCTCCTTGCATGGAATGTGCTTGTTGCAGCCGGTACAGAAGGATCGATCAGCCAGATAGAACCACGGATTCACCAGGTATGTGCGAATGATTTCGTCAGGCATCCCGGTCACGCCGCCACAAGTGTTGTGACGATACCATTTCGGAGCATCAGAAATGCCCTTCTCTTGAATTACCTCCGGAGGCAGCGTCGCATATTCCTGCTGCTGTCCATCTGGCCGTAACTTACGATGTTCGGAGACGTGCGCCGCATACTGACTCGCAGGAATGTATTCGTGGCAGAATTCACAGCGATGCGTCGCCATCGGAAGACCTCGTTTAATAAGGACTGCAAATCATGATCAATCAGAATGGCCATCAGGTTTGAATCCAGGCCGAATGATTCTGTTCAATTTTCGCCAGGACTGCTTCATGAGTCAATCGGGCAACTCCATTCGTGATCTTGTTGGATCGCAATGATTCGCAGTTGTACCGGCGGGCTGACGCCGCACCGCTCGCCGAGGGCTGACGAATTTCAGAAACGCAAGGCGGCAGCGTAGGCTTCCCAGCGTTGTTTGAATTCGTCCATGTCGTCCGTGCCGAGGACGTTCTGAAGCGTTTTGTATCCGGTTGGATCGGATGCAACATTCTCACGGAATTCGTGGTAGTACTTGACCAGCAGTCCCTGCTCCTGAAGGTAGTAACACAGATACCGAGCCTGGGCGTAGTTGGTCCCTGGATCTTCTTCGTAGAATTCATGGCGTGTCGTGCTGCACAGCGTTTTGAACGCGGGGACTCGCTGATCGGCAATCGCCTCCTTGAGTCCATTGAGTCGCCAGTTCGTACTGCCCCAGATGTGGCCGCTGTTGTCGCGACACTGCTCGTACATGGAGGCAAGTCCTTCGTTGAACCAGGACGGGCAGTCGGGAAAATTGGCTTC
>JANOUN010000583.1:0-3505 GCA_031416875.1 Planctomycetota bacterium
CGTTGACGGTGACGCCCTTCTTGTGACACGCCACGCCAACCGCCTCCAGATTCAGGTTTTCCACGTTCGGCGTTCGACCGACTGCCACCAACAACTTGTCAATCGGCTCGTCATGCCCCGTGCCGTGTGATTCGAACGTGAGTCGAATTCCGTTTTTGACCCTGATTCCGTCACTGCATTTGATCTCCAGGTCCTTGCCGCAGCACAACAGCTTGACACCATCGCTCAACATTCTGTGTCGCAGGATCTCGGCCGCATCACGATCTTCGCGTGGCAGGATACCGTGTTCGGTTTCAACCAGAAAAACTTCCGAACCAAATTGTGCAAACGCCTGAGCCATCTCGCAGCCAACCGGGCCAGCGCCAATGACGCCCAGCCTGCGAGGCAACTCAGTCAGTGAAAACAATGTTTCATTCGTCAGATACTCGACCGATGCCAGCCCCTTGATCGGCGGTGAGGCTGCTCGTGCTCCGGTCGCAATGACAGCTCGCCTGAAGTTCAGCTTCGCTCCATCAACTTCGATGGTATCGGAGTTGATGAAACGGGCGTCTCCGAAGTAAACATCGACGCCAAGATCTCGAAATCGCTTAGCCGAATCGTTCAGACTGATACGCGCCCGCAGTCGGCGCATACGCTGCATCACCGCGCCGAAGTTAACCTGCACGTCCGAGGAAACGTTCACTCCGAATTCGCCGGCGTTCCGCACCGCTGCTGCGGCGCGGGCTGCACGAATGACGCCCTTTGACGGCACGCATCCCACATTCAGACAATCGCCACCCAACAGGCTGCGCTCGATCAGTGCAACCTTCGCGCCAAGTCCAGCCGCTCCGGCAGCAGTCACAAGACCGGCGGTCCCTGCTCCGATCACCACCAGATTATAACGGCCAGATGGAACTGGATTCTTCCAGTCGCGAGGATGAACATTTGCTTCGAGCTGATGATTGAATTCGTCCTGCGGCAGTAGCTGCGAAAAGTGGGACATACTTGATCCTGCCAGATTCCAGCGCGGCGGTGCCCAGTGCGTCAGACGGCTTCATTGTATCGAGAGTCTCACTCTGCGTTCTCCTGACCTCCGCGCCGCAGCGTATCACAACGGAGACGGAGTTGCATGGATCTTCCACAGACCTCGGAGCGCAGAGCGGGAAAATTTTGTTGCGGCCCTTTGACAGACCTTCATTTGATGCGAATGCATCTGCACGCCAGCACAGGAATTCTTGCTCCGCAGGTGCGCACAGTGGGTTGCTGGCCGACGATGGAATATCTTCTGGCTCCTGCATGAACTTATTTCTCGATGAACCGGAATTCAAAAGAAAAACGCGGGACAATCATCGCCCGCTGGCGTCAACATGATGTAACTTCTGCCAACTCTGTTTTGGGGTCACGCTGACAAGGAAAATCAGAACCGCTTCATCGCAGTTTCTCACAACCGCACACGATGCAGCCCTGTCGGTTGATTCACGTGAACCGTTGTCAGCGCGGTCATCGACATTGAACGATCAATTCCTGCGGGATTTGTTTCTTTAGTTTGAAACACGTGCTCAGGACGGTGTTCCGTTGGTTGGTAATCAAGTTGTCGCGATTCAGCGATGGGACAGTCGGTGATTTCCAAAACAGTTACCGGTGGCCAGTACCGGTGTTGATTTAATCTGAATTCTACGTGGGGTAAGCTTCCAGCTTGCCTTCGCTGTATGAAAACGCAGTGTTTTTTGAGAAACCTGACAAGCTGGAAGCTTATCCCACCTTAAATCAACGCCCCACTAGCGCCCAACGGCTGATTAAATCAACACCCGCCTTGCAGCGGTTGTCGGTTCTGCTGAAACCTCGCCCTCCCAATTTCACAATCGAGCGCGACTACGCTTAGACATTGGGACTTCTGAAGAATCCATCCATATCATGGCCAACTCGGTCCGCCCATTCAAGGATCAGCAAAACAGCATTTGAATTCGGTTGCACCATCACAACACGCCTCGACCCTCTCACTTAGCCCATTTTGTCAAAATCTGCAACGTCGTGTTCAGACAGTTTCCGGCGAGTTTTCACGGGAAAAACATGAGAAACGAGTGAGTCACAGGAAAAATGGAATATGATTCGGCTCCGCCGGTCGATTGACAAACCGGCCATGGTAACCGTAAAAACGGACATTGTGCGGAGCATTCTTCGAAGGGTGTGTTGATTTCCGCTTCAACTCGCCGAAGAATCTGTCGCTCCGTGGTGGCAGGCGTTGCGTCCATAGTTTTCTGGAGGTTTTAATGCTGACTGTGAAGAATTCTGTGCGTTTTGTGGTAGCTGGCGTGCTGGCTGCATCAATGTTCGTTGTAACTGGTGGCGATGCGATGGCACGCCCAAAGTACTTGAATGTTTTGAACTCAACCTATCCTGACCTTGTCAAAAAGCACGGGACTGACGGCAAGCTGACCTGCGCGGTCTGCCATCCAGACAAGGATAAGAAAAAGCGAAACAACTACAGCGTTGCCCTGTCTGGCAAGCTGGCGAAGAAGAACGAATCTGATGAAGCGAAGATCAAAGAAGCTCTGACCAAAGCAGAAGGCGAAAAGAGCAAGACCGAAGGCAAGACCTTTGGTGACCTGATCAAAGCTGGTGAGCTTCCAGGCACCAATGAAGTCGTCGAATAGTCCTGAAAACACTGAGTTTTCTCAAAGTATCAGGGCGAGGTTCCTCTTCGGAACCTCGCTTTTTTGTTCGAGAAACTGTCTCTAGGCGTCTGTCTGATTACCGCTGTTTTTGTGAGCGGCAAGGCGCTAGCCGCCGGTTTTTGCAGATCGATTACCCGCGGCTAGCGCCTTGCGGCTCACGGTCCTGGAGTATCGGGACAGACTCCTAGCGGGATTCCCACGACCAAAACTCAATTGAACTGAGACGGATATCCGATTATCCTTCGCCCCTTCCAATGGGAACGCCCTCACCTTCTGATCAGAAACTGTTTTGTACCATGAGTACCCTCAAGAAAAATAAACGCATTAAACGTGCGGCTCAATTCGAGCTGTACGGAGACCTGAAACCAGGCCGTGGCAACAAGAAGGTCGAACGCGGCAAGGCAAAGTACCTTGGCGGTAACGGACGCAAGACGACCGGAATCAGCAAACGCGTCTACCGTCAGAATCTGAAGAAAATCCAGGTCATCGAAAATGGTGCGGTCGTGACGCGCAGGATTCCTGTACGACTCATTCGCTCCGGAGCCATCACCAAGCCAGTTTCAACGGATCCGTTCGCGCTGCCAGATCACAACTGAAGGGCGATTTCCGTAGGATGGACATTCATGTCCGTCGGATGGCCAAAGGCATATCGTCGAAGCCGAAGTTTGTTGCGCTGCGAGAGTAGTTTGGCAGTGGGACATTTTCTGGCTGGACCTCGGACAAGAATGTCCAAGCTACAGGAATATCATCGACAGCTCGCGCGGTTCTTGCCTCGCGGGCTGTTTCGTTTTAGCCGAAGGATTTGCCGTGTCCCATTTTCCTCGCCCTGCTCGAACCCTGCACATCATTCT
>JANOUN010000584.1:0-2228 GCA_031416875.1 Planctomycetota bacterium
TTTTTCTGAGAAGATTTTTCACCACGAAGTGCGCCATCTTCAATCATGTTCCATGAGTGGGGTTGCGGGCGAAGAACACGACAAGTCCATTCGCTCTCGAAAACAGGGGTGCCCGCGAATGGCGCGAAGGAGCGCGAAAACGGAAGTTCCGTTACAATCCCGACCGCGATTCAGATTCGCGCCCATCCGCGCGATTCGCGGGCAAAACACGGACTTCATTTCTCCTGCGAGGGAACACTGCTTTGCCAGACAAACATCAATCGTACCCCTTGATTTGGGCTGCGGGCGAAGCCCGCGCCAAGTACAATCAAACTCAGCGTGTGAGCCTGCCTGCACATGCCGTCGAATTCACTCGCCCGGAATCGTTCACATGACATCACCTGCGTCGCAAGACCAATCATCGGATCCGCCATCACCCGATACCTCACAGCGGCATCGCGGCGGCGTGATTCATACCTATCAGCAATATGACCCCAAGGCGTTCCCGTCGCCATCGTCACCGCCGCCCGATCTGGTGTCGCCCGCGTTTGAGCACATGCTGACGTACGGTTCGACTCGGGAATTCACAGAGGAAGAATTGGCGAAAGCCATTCGCCTTGACCCCGGGCAGTTCGCAGGACTCGGCCCCAGCCTGGACGCCCTCCTCAAAATGCTCCAGGAGCGCAAAGAAAAAATCCTCCGCAAATACGAAACCGACACCGTTCAGAAAAAAGCCCTGCGCCAATTCACCAGTGCGGCGAAGCAGGCTCTGCCACCTGCGAAATTCTCGAAATCGTTCTGGCAGTCCGTCAAAGAGGAACAAATCTACGCTCTCGAAAACCTCTGGTATCGCGCCGAACGGACCGACCCGGACTTTGCCGGGCGACTGGTCAGTCTGATGGAAACACTCGGCGAAAAGTATCAGGTGGACCATCTGGCAGCGAAGTACGACTTCACCGGACGTGATGCGATGTCGGTGCCGGAAGCGATTGAGATTCTGGATGAACTTCGAAAAATCGATGAGCTCCTGAAGCAACTGGAAGACGCAAAACAGAACGCACAACTGGCCATCATCGATCTGGAAGATCTCAGCGAATGTGCCGATCCGGAAGCGATCGCCAATCTGAACAAGTTTCAGGAGCAGATTCAGCAGTACCTCAAAGACATCATGGAAGGTCAGGGTCTGGCAAATCAGCAGGGCAGGATTCAGCTTTCGCCGAAGGCGTACAAGCTGTTTCAGGGACGCCTGCTGCAGACGATTTTCAGCAGTCTTCAGGCTTCGCGGTCCGGTCGGCATCAGGGGCCGATTAGTGGCGAAGGCGTTGTCGAAATGCAGCGCACGAAGCCTTACGAATTTGGTGACTCCGTTTCACAAATGGACATCCCTTCCACCCTGATCAACGCGATGCTGCGACAGGGCGACACACGTCCATTGAGACTGCAGCAACGCGATATCGAAATTCATCGGTCCCGCAACAATCCAAAATGCGCGACGGTCGTGCTGATGGACATGAGCGGTTCCATGCGCTATGACGGCCAGTACATCAACGTGAAACGGATGGCGCTGGCCCTGAACGGGCTGATTACGACTGAATACCCAGGTGACTTTCTGCGGTTTGTGGAGCTGCACACATTTGCCAAAGTCGTTCCGGCAGGAGATCTCATCACACTGATGCCGAAGATCCCGACAATCACGAATCCCGTTGTCAGACTGCGGGCCGATATGAGTCGTGAGGACGTGAGCGAAATGCACATTCCGCCGCATTTTACCAACATCCAGCACGGACTTCAGTTGGCGCGGCAGTTTCTCTCGGTGCAGGACACACCGAATCGTCAGGTGATCCTCATTACAGACGGTTTGCCGACGGCCCACTTTGAAGCCAGCATCTTGTATCTGCTCTATCCGCCCGATCCTCAGACGGAAGAAGCGACGAAGCGCGAAGGCATGCTGTGCAAACGCGATGGCATTACGATCAACATCTTTCTGTTACCCAGCTGGTCACAGACTCACGAAGACGTGCAGTTCGCCCATCGTCTGGCGGAGAATACAGGCGGGAGAGTTTTCTTCACCGCTGGCAAAGACCTGGATCGGTACGTGGTCTGGGACTACGTCAACCATCGCCGAGAGATTATTGGCTGAAATCTGCTCCGCGCGGCCACAAGTGGTTTGTAGCCGGATTCGTCAGAATTCGGAGGTGCGGGTTATTCATGGCCGAATTCTGACGAATCCGGCTACGACAGAACATCTC
>JANOUN010000585.1:0-5116 GCA_031416875.1 Planctomycetota bacterium
AGCTGCGCCTGCTCAGACTCGGGGAAACCGCAGTGCTTACGCGCCCAAAACCCATGCCATACTTTGCCATATGCGGTTGAATTTTCTATTCGTTTTATTTGGAGACTGATATGAGGGTGCTTGGAGCGCTGGTATGCGGCCTGTCGATGCTTGTGTGTGTTGCCGGGTACGCTCAGCAGCCGCCAACAACTGGCAACGCTATCCGTATTGTTGTTCCCTATCCTCCCGGATCGAGCGGGGATCTGATCGCGCGCAGGATCATTCCTCGCCTCTCGCAGGAAATGGGGAACACCATCATTGTTGAAAACCGCCAGGGAGCGAACGGCAACATCGGCATGTCCGCGGTGGCGAAAACCAAACCCGATGGCTACACCTTCATTCTTGGAAGCGATATCCAGTTTGCGGTTGCGCCTGTGCTTTTCCAGAGCCTGCCCTTTGACGTCGATAAAGACTTCGAGCCTGTCGGGCCTGTCGCCGCTATCGATCTGGTGGTCGCCGCATATCCTGGCTTGCCGGCGAACAATCTGCAGGAAGTGGTGGCGCTGGCTAAAAAGACACCCGGCCAAGTCAGCTTTGCCTCGACCGGCATCGGCAGCACGCACCAGCTCTTCATGGAACTTCTGAAGATGAAGGCTGGCATTGACATGATCCATGTTCCCTACGCAGGAACCGGCCCCGCGATTCCGAACCTGATCAGCGGCGAAGTCCAGATGATGCTGCTCGGTGTTCCGCAAGCCCTCACCAACATCAACGCCGGCCGGCTGAAGCCGCTTGCGGTGGGTGCGCTGACCCGCCTGCCCATGCTGCCCAATGTCCCGACGATCGCCGAGTCGGGCTTCCCCGGTTTTGAAGCAAACAACCTCTGGGGCATGTGGGCGCCTGCCAAAACCCCGGATGCTGCCGTGAAGAAAATGCGCGCGGCGCTGGTCACGGTGACCAATGATCAGGAAATCAAGGACTGGTACGCAACGCAGGGCCTGACCCGCGTGGATTCGAATACGGCCATGGTCGCCCGCCTTGCCTCGGACCGCAAGAAGTGGGCTGACGTGATCAAGGTCAACAATATCAAGCCTGCTGAATAAGGAGTTGTAGCGATGTTGACCGTTGAAGAGAATGAGCGTCTTACCCGCGTCGGACCGGGTACGCCGATGGGTGAGTTGCTTCGGCGTTACTGGACTCCGATTGCAATTTCTGCTGAGGTCACCACCCGGCCGGTGGCCCGGCGCCTGTTTGGCGAGGACCTCGTGGTCTTTCGCTCGGGTGACGGCAAGGTTGGGATAACCGAACGGCACTGTGCGCACAGGCGGGCCGATCTCGCTGTTGGCGTGTGCGAGCAAACCGGCCTGCGCTGCGGCTATCACGGTTGGCTGTATGCGCATGACGGAACCTGTATTGAGCAGCCTGCCGAGCCGCGCCTTAATCCGCGCGCACGCGTCAAGGCTTATCCAGCGCAAGAGCTGGGCGGTCTGATTTTTGCCTACATGGGGCCGCTGCCGGCACCGCTGTTACCCCGCTTCGATCTGTTTGTATGGGACAACGTGGTTCGGGACATCGGCCACTGCGTGCTGGATTTCAACTGGCTGCAGGCGATGGAAAATTCGGTGGATCCGTACCACGTCGAATGGCTTCATGGCCGGTTCATGAACTTCTGGCGCAGCCTCGACGATGCCGAGCAATCCCAGGTGCTGATCAAAAAGCATTTGAAAGTTGGCTTCGATCCCTTTGAATTCGGGATCATCAAGCGCCGGGTGCTCGAGGGCTGCACAGAAGAAGATGATGACTGGAAAATCGGCCATCCGTTGGTGTTCCCGCTGATGCTGCTGGTGGGCGGCGGTGGTATGCACCAGTTCCAGATCCGAGTGCCGATTGACGACACGCACGTCTGGCATATCTGGTACACGGTTTACCAGCCCGAGGGCATCACCGTTGAACCCCAGAAGGTCGTGCCGAGTTACGAAGTGCCTTTGTTCGACGCAAAGGGCAACCGCATTCTTGACTTCATTGACGGACAGGACATCGGCGCCTGGGCGGGCCAGGGTGTCATTGCCGATCGCAGCAAAGAAATGCTGGGTGCATCCGATGTCGGCGTCATAGCGCTGCGCCGCATGTGCAAGGCGCAACTCGAACGCGTGGCCAATGGGCAGGACCCGATCGGCACGGTGCGCGACCCGGCCATGAATGAAAGCATTGCGCTGCCGATGGAAAAGAACAAATACGGCGGAGGCGATGCATTCCGTGAGGAATTGTTTACCTTCCAGGCCATCCGCTATTCGCCGATAAGGGATTCTGTGCGTCAGATGTTCAGGCAGGGCCAGCAGCAAGTGGACGAGCTTGCGGCACCCGACACAAAAGAGCCGATAACGGCTGCTCCGGCGTAACTCCCGCATGACAGCTGAACCTCGCAAGCGCAAATGACGAGTCCGGGCCTGAAGATAGGCATGATCGGCCTCGGCCCGGCCGGGCTGGCTATGCTTCCCTACATTGAGTCGCATACCCGCGTCCAGCTAGGCGCGGTTTGCGACCAGCGGACCGAAGCGTTGGGGATGTTCGAGGGCAAGCCAGGCGTCGGGCGCTTCAGCGACGTGAAAGCGCTCTGCGAATCGGATACTATCGACGCCGTATTCGTCGCCACGCCGACCGGCATGCATGCGGAACACGCGATCTGTGCACTGCGGGCCGGCAAACATGTGATCGTGGAAAAACCGATGGCGCTGACGGTGCAGGAGGCAGGCCTGATGACCAGGACGGCGATCGAATGCCAGCGCGCCCTGATCGTCGGGCACTCGCATAGTTTCGAGCCGGCGATTCAGTTGATGCGTGCCGCGATCGAGTCGGGGCACTTTGGCGCGCTCAAGGCGGTAAATGGCTGGAACTACACCGACTGGGTCTACCGGCCCCGCTTGCCAGCCGAACTACGTCGCGAGGAGGGCGGGGGAGTGGTGTTCAGGCAAGCAGTGCACCATGCCGATATCGTCCGCTATCTGGCCGGAGGCTCGCCGCTAAGTGTTCGCGCAAAGGTGAGCAGCTGGGACAGCAAGCGCGTAACGGATGGAAGCTACAGCGCGTTTTTAAACTTTGACCATGGCGTGACTGCAACTCTTTTTTATAGTGGCTACGATCATTTCCCGGCAACTGAATTGACTTTTGGAGTGGGCGAAAACGGCAGGGGGGCCACAGGCGAGTATGCGCACGCACGGCGGCAAAACGAACGCGCAGCGTCAGGTGAAGCCGCCACCAAACATGGCTCCGGCCTGGCTTTGCAGATGGATCGGCTGACGCCCGGATCGCATCCAGCTTTTTTCGGCGTCCTGATAGCCAGCTGCGAAGGCGCTGACATGCGCATCGGCGAAGATGGTGTGCTGGTCTATACCGATAATTCGCGGTATGTGATCCCTATAGGCGGCATGCCATTGGGGCGCACCGCTTTACTGGATGAATTGATAGAAGCCGCACGTGGGAACGCGACAACCCATAACGGCGAATGGGGCAAGGCCAATCTAGAACTTTGCTGTGCTATTGTTGAATCGTCAAGCCGTGACGTGGAGATCAAATTGAAACCTTCCCAAGTCAATGCGGTTTCGATTCCTCCTGCAGCGAAGACCCATTTCGAAATACATTGGCAATGCCCTTGAATGCCCTTCAGAAAAAGCCCCGCTGGCCGGCCGCCTCCAGTGCGTTTGCGTGACCAGGCACAGCAAAGCGCGGACGAGTCGAAATATCTTCGGCCATCGGCTTTGCTGGCATCAGGAATGAACGAGACATCATGAGCACGAACGTCGCAATGACCTATGCCGGCGGTGTATATGACCGAACCGAGCGGCTGTATTCCGGAGAAGTCAGGCCGGTCAACATCGAGCTGACTTATCTCCCAACCCCTATTGAAGAGCTGTTCTGGCGCCAGGGCAAATACGCTGAATTCGACGCGGCCGAATATTCAAGCGGTGCCTATCTGGCCTCGCTGGAGGACCCGGGTTACGGCTTCGTGGCATTGCCAGTTTTCCCGTCGCGCGCGTTTCGTCATTCCGCCATCTATGTTCACACTGCCGCGGGCATCACGTCGGCCAAAGATCTTGAAGGTCGCGTGGTCGGCACGCCGGAATGGAGCCAGACCGGATCCTTATACGCCCGCGGCATCCTGCAGGAGCACTATGGCGTCGATCTCGGCGCTATCCGCTGGCGGGTTGGTGGTGTCCAGCAAGTGGGGCGCAAGGAAAAATCCCGCGTCACCCCGCCGGCCCGCTTCGATGTGAAGCCAGTGACGCCGGAAAAGTCCTTGCAGCAAGCGCTTCTTGACCGCGATATTGACGCCATCATCAGTGCCCGGCCGCCGCAAGCCTTCGCCGATGGCGATCCCAACATTGTTCGTTTGTTCGCGAATTACCGCGAAGAAGAGAGTGCGTATTACGAGAAAACCGGGATTTTCCCGATCATGCACCTCGTCATTGTTCGCAAGTCCTTGCTGCAGGCCCATCCCTGGGTGGCCAACAACCTGCGTGTCGCTTTTGAGCATGCGAGAAAGCCTGCGGTCGGCGAGCTGCTCGATTCAGCGGTGTGCAAAAGCAGCCTGATCTGGGAGAGCAGCTACGCTGAGGAAGAGCGCGCCAAATTTGGCGACGCCTTTGTCTATGGTGTGGACGAGAACCGCGTGACGCTTGATGCGATGTGCCGCTACGGATATGAGCAGGGATTTACCAGCCGGTTACTGAAACCCGAAGATATATTTTTCTCAACTACTCTTACATCGTCGAAGGTGTAGCAGGCCTTTCAGTTACTGAGGGCAGGCCTTGTTCTTGACGCACTCACCTCTAAGTAGTGCCTGACCGCCAGAAAAATGGGCTCGCCGCAAGCCCTCGACGATTAAGAAAAAGCCGGTCACGCGCTTTCATAAGGGCCGCGCTTGCGCCAGGATGCGTTGCCTCAGGTCTGGATGTAGTTCACGCTCGGTGCACAGGTCAACCTTCACGCCAAGGGTGTCCTGGATGTCGAGTTGCAGGCCCACAATGTGCAGCAATGATGTACCGGCAGGCACTTCAATCAGAAGATCGATGTCGCTTCCTTCTTTGTCAAGACCACTTGCCACCGATCCGAAGACGCGCACCCGGCTCGCCCCGCGCGC
>JANOUN010000586.1:0-1783 GCA_031416875.1 Planctomycetota bacterium
GCCGCGCGCACGAAACCAGCGGTACTCGCCTGATTTCGTCAGCAGCCGATATTCAACGTCGTACGGTTTGCGATCGCGCAAGTGCGAATTCACGGCTTCCAGCACCCAGTCGTGATCATCCGGGTGCAGTCGCGTTTCAAATGAGGCAAACACATTTGGGAACTCATCGTCCTTGTAGCCGATCAGTTCTTTCATTCGCGGAGAATAATACACCTCGTTCGTGACAACATTCCAGTCCCAGAGTCCGTCGGTGGATCCACGCACGGCCAGTTCAAACCGCTCTTCAGATGCACGCAGGCTGGCAGTCCGCGTTTCGATCAAACGGTCAAGCGCTGCATTGGAATCTGACAGTTTCTGGTTGACTCTGCGCAGCTCTTTTTCGGCGTTCCCGAAAATTCGCAACCCATACGTCAGCGCCGCGATGTAAGCCGCCAGACGAAGCAAATGCCACCACCACCACCCACCGTCCCATAAGATTGAATACTGAAACAAAATGCCGGCAGCGCCGAAGAGGGTAGTCTGCACCGCGAACAACCAGTCTTCCCCGTCGCCGGTGGCTGAGAATCGGCGAACGAAGAAGGCGGATCCCGATAGAAATCCAATGCCACCGGCGGTATTCAGAAAGATTGTTGCATCTGAAAACGCTCCGTCGGGGGTTCGCATGGCGGGCAGCAGGGCGGGGAAGATCATCGACAGGCAGCCTGCCATTCCGGAAAGTGCCATAATCCGGACTATGAACAGATGTCTGCTGAGCAACGGAGGTAAACGCTGACAGACCCAAACAAATCCAAACGCGACTCCCCCGGCGAATGTCGCAGCACTGCGCAGCCAGACGAATTCGTTACCGGGAGTCGATGCGGCATGAAACAGGTCGAGCACTCCCATACTTGCAAGTCCGGCTACCATGAACGGATAGTGCCGAGTGTTGGACTTATGGCCCAGCTCCATGAGCAAAATGCCGCCGATGGCCAGTGCAATGAGTCCGCCAGCACCTTCGACCAGCGAATGCAGTTGCAGATGGATCCATCGCAGATCCGGGAACAACAACCCCGCGATCGCAGCACCCGTGACGGGCGCAGCCAGCGACAGCAATAAACCAATGGCGGTCCAGGCGACAAAGATTCTACGGTTAGCCATATACCTCTCCCGCCATCACGCTGGACAGGACTTGTCGATATCATCGAAAGCTGTGGAGCCTGGAAGTTCAATTTCGGAAACCCGCCGCTCGCAATCTATCATGGTCAGATGGTGAATTCACGCGACAAGTCGTCAAATTCATTTTTGCCTTGATGACGACAGCTGGCCAGTGCATTGACAGAAGCTGCGAGCCGCTTGTTGAGTTCTCTCAACACCTGAGGTCCACAGCGATGAAAAAAGGCATCAAGCGAAGACACAGGTCGGATCAGGCGGTTTGTTCATAAAGTGTTAAGGACAAGGCAGTTAAAGGAATTGTGAAAAGGATTCAGGGCTTTGGCACATGGGTTGAATAAGTACTTTTTCAGAAGTGAAGCCATGTCGGGTTCACAAGAATGCCAAACAAGACTTTTTGCCGAAAAGAATGCCTCAATGTCCAACAGCGACGACACGTCTCCAAAATTCCGCATCACACGACTCGAAGACCGCATCGTTCCAGGGATGATGTCCTGGATGAACTATAGCAATGATTGCGATGACAACGGTTCATCTCGTGGCGGCAGCAGCCGAAACGGTTCAAGCCGAAATGGTTCAAGCCGAAATGGTTCAAGCCGAAATGGTTCAAGCCGAAATGGTTCAAGCCGAAATG
>JANOUN010000587.1:0-4865 GCA_031416875.1 Planctomycetota bacterium
CAAGTGGCAACCTGCCCTCAGTCGAGCCGGGACTGATGGTTGAAGGCATCGGCAAAATCAAGTTGCCGTTGATGCCAAAGCAGGCGAAAGATCTGGGTGCTGCAGGCCGTGTCGCACCGTTTGGTAAGGGCACGAAAACCCTGACAGATACGAAAGTTCGAAAGACAATCGAATTCGACGCCAGTCAGATTCAACTTTCGGAGGAATGGAACCAATTGATTTCTGGCCTTGTCGCCAATGTTGGTACGGAACTCGGACTGGAGACCGATCAGCTGGAAGCCAATTTGTATAAGTTATTGCTGTACGAAACGGGCGGGCACTTTAAGCCACATCGCGACAGCGAGAAACTCAACCGCATGGTGGCCAGCCTGGTTGTGATGCTGCCCACAGAGTTTTCTGGCGGGGAACTTGTCGTCGAACACGAAGGGTCTCGGCAGACATTTAACTTTGATGCGGCTCGGAAAAAAGAATCCGCATGTTATGTGGCGTTCTACGCCGACTGCCAGCATGAAGTGAAACGCGTGCAACGCGGTCGGCGGCTGTGTTTGACGTACAACCTGGTCCTGAAGAAGCGTTGGGCAAAGAAGTCACCTGAGCGGCCAGTTTCGGAAACGGAAGTCCTGGCGGATGCGATGCGTCAATACGTCGGGAAACAGCCACGAGAAACGCTGGTATTTGCGTTTGAGCATCAGTACACGCAAAAAGGACTTTCACAAGAGCTGCTCAAGGGAGCGGACCGTTCATTGGCCGAGTTGGTGATTGGAGCTGCTGAACTGGCTGGCTGCCGAGTGTATCTGGCCCAGGTTGAGCGGCATTTAATGCAGTTCGCCGATGATGGCAGCTGGGGCTCACAGCGTCGCTGGGATTATCGAAAGGTCGCTGTCGCAAACCTTGAGCTGGGGGAATCTTACGAGGACGATCTGCACGGATCAGAGTGGCACGATCTGAATGGCAAGAGTCAGCCAATCGGTGCAATCCGGCTGTCGAAGACTTCGATTGTGTCGCGGACGCCGCTCGACGACTGGATGCCAACGTCGGAAGAATACGAAGGCTACACGGGGAACGCAGGCAATACGCTGGACCGCTGGTATCATCGTTCAGCCATTGTGGTGTGGCATAACAATGACCACTTTGACATTCTGGCGCGCGGCGGGTGCCGCAAGAGTATCGAACTGTTCGATTCGATGCGTGCCAAACTGACAAAGACACCAAAGAAACGACTCGAACAGGCAGAGCAAGAATGCTGGCAACTGGCCCGCGCGATTCTGCGGCAGTGGCCGAGTCTCGGTGGATATGCACACCGCTATGATAACGGCAAAGACGATTCACCGTGGCTGCGCGAATTTATCGAAACGGTTGGTGCCTTCGCAGACGATGATCTGATCCGCAATGTGCTGTCCGTGATGTCCTCGCAGGACAAAGAAACGCCGCTGGACAAATTCATTTTCGTCGCCTGCAAACGATTTGGTGTCAGTAGGTTTGAATCGCAGCTTATCGACTTGCTCAACGCTCCGATCAGCAAGCATGATCCGGCTGTGGCACCGCGGGAGTTTCGCTGGCTTTCAAAGCTGGCGTGCGACAAGGTGTATCGAGGTATCGATGAGTCACTTCGCAAGCTGTGTTCGATTGCAACGAGTCGTTTTATTGCCAGCTACGCTGCACAACGAACAGGGCGCATGGAAATCAAGATCGTATGCCAGTGTCTTCACGAACTCATCCGGGCACTAACGGCCAACGGGTGCGTTGATGAACTCAGGCAGTGCATCGCTGCTGTTCAGGCAAATCCAGAGGCATTCCGTTTAGACATCGAGCAAAGTGACTGTCTGCTCACCGTCGTACCGTGGTGTGCGAAATCGGGGATTTCTGTTTCTCCTCCCCTGCTGACCTGGCTTGATGATGCTCGCCGCCAACTCCGCGACGCTGCGACTGTACGGCCTGAAAAACCAACCACATGGCAGCGCCCGGCAGCGTTGAAATGCGATTGCGTTTATTGCGTGACCTTGAATACGTTTCTGGTGAACTCGATGGAAGAGATGACCAGTATTGCAGCAGCCGAACATCAGCGCTCGCACATGGGAAGTGAAGTTCGCAGGAGTGGTGCCGATGTCGATGCCAGGCTGGAAAAGCGAGGTAGCCCGTATCGGCTGGTCTTCACAAAAACCCTGGGCTCTTATGAACTCGCTGTGAAACAGTTTGACGCGGACTCCGCCATGTTGGCACGTCTTGATGCAATGGCTGAAAGCGTCTCCCAAAACACCTTGTAATCCCACTACAGGAACACGGCACGGGCTCTGTGGAATGAATTCCCTAGACGAACGTGACAAGATTCGGCTTCACTTTCAGGAGTTCCACGATGCAGATCAGTCAGAAGATTACCCCGTTTCTTTCGTTCAACAACCAGGCCGAAGATGCTGCGAATTTCTACGTCTCAGTCCTTCCGGACTCGAAAGTCGTGAGAACAGTAAAAAACCCGGCCACCGGGACTGTCATGACGGTTGAATTTGAACTGGCCGGGATGCAGTTCATCGCGCTCAACGTGGGGCAGCCATGGCAATTCACGCATGCATTCTCACTGTCGGTCGCCTGCGACACGCAGGAGGAAATTGACAGGTTGTGGAGCAGCCTTTCTGAGGGTGGCAAGGAAGTGGAATGCGGCTGGCTGGTTGACAAGTTTGGTGTGTCGTGGCAGATCGTCCCGGCCAACATCGGAAAACTCATGAGCAACCCGGACCCGGCCAAAGCCGGGCGAGTCATGGAAGCGCTGATGCAGATGACGAAGCTGGACATGGCAACGCTGGAAAAAGCCGCGACATCAGAGTAGGCAGGACAACGCCTCTGTCTCTCTGTTCAGTCACTCCGACGACGCTCGCAGCCATTGTCGTCAAGCGGAGCAGTGAGGGCTACATTGAAGTGCCACGAAGCGACGCGCGAGTCGGCGAGGCTCACGTGGCATTCACCAGTTGCGATAGTGGCACGGCTTCGGCGTTCCTCGCCAGCGGGTATCGTTTTTCACCTGGGTACACGACGTGCAGTTCGTCGAGCTTCAAGTCCGCCAGGGCGATGCGCATGGAGGGAGTCAGCGTAGGAGCGTCCGCTCGTTTGCATTCGACGCCGATACGGCGACCGCGTTTGAACAGCAGCAGGTCCAGCTCCGCTCCGTTGTGTGTTGCCCAAAAATAGGCCTCGTCCGGTTGCAGTGCCTTGAGGACTTCTTCGACGGCATAGCCTTCCCAGGAAGCGCCGACTTTCGGGTGATGTTCCAGATCTCGCTGATTGGTGATGCCCAGCAGCGTGTGCATCAGGCCGCTGTCTCGCACGTAGACTTTCGGCGATTTGACCTGGCGCTTGCCGAGATTCTCGAACCATGGCGGCAATTGCCGCACCATGAACACGCCCGACATCAGGTCGAGGTAGCGGCGCACGGTGGACTCGTTGACGGCGAGGGCGCGGGCCAGTTCGGCGGCGTTCCAGATCTGGCCGTGGTAGTGAGCGAGCATGTTCCAAAACCGCCGCAGCGCCACAGCAGGAATGGTCACACCAAGCTGCGGGAGGTCACGTTCCAGGAATGTCTGGAGGAACTGCCGTCGCCACACGTCCGAGTTGGATTCAGTCCTTGCCGTGTAGGACAACGGAAACCCGCCGCGCAACCAGTGCCGGGATTGCGATGCTGCTCCCACATCGGCTAATCGAAATCCTTCCAGAGGGATCGTCTCCAAACGACCGGCGAGGGTTTCGGAAGACTGTCGCAACAAATCCGGTGAGGCACTCCCCAGGATCAGGAACCGTGCGGGGAGCGGCTTGCGGTCGGCCAGCACCCGCAACAGCGGAAACAGATCAGGGCGTCGCTGAACTTCGTCGATCACAACCAACCCTTTGAGAGGTCGCAGAGCGGTGTCCGGCTCAGATAGCCGAGCGAGACTGAGCGGATCTTCCAGATCGAAATAATTGAGCGAATCGGCCTCAACAAACTGCCGGGCCAGCGTCGTCTTGCCACTTTGACGTGGGCCAAGCAATGCCACAATCCGGCTGCGTTTTAAGGCGGCCTGCACCAGTTTCATATCGGTCGTGCGTTCGATCATAGCCGAAGTATGTAACATGAATATCCCGCAGTCAATGCCGGATATTCATGGTACGTTCCTGAACCCGACTATTGGCCGGAAACGACGGGCTCGTACGGCTTTCGAACAGGTTGGCATAACAACAGGACGGTTGCCAGCCTGAAGAGCTGAGTCTGTTGATGGAAGGAACTGAAGCAATTCATGGATAGGTCCAGTTTACTATTCACTTCGAACAGCAAGAATCGATACAAAATTGAAACACTGGAACCACGGGGCGATGGTGGTGAAGCCAGCGTGTTTGAGTCGCGCAAGATGCGTGTCGAGTGATTCCGGGATCAGCCGGTTTTCAATGGCCGTGCGTTTCTGAGCAACTTCAAGATCACTGTAACCATGGGCGCGTTTGAAGTCGTGATGCAGGTCGGTCATCAACTGCTGCTGGGCTGGTTCGTCGAAACAGATTTTCTCCGACAGCAACAAGGCTCCGCCGGGCAGCAGTCCGCGCCAGACGTTTTCAATCACACTCGTACGTTCTTCAGGCGGAAGAAACTGCAGCGTCAGATTCAGTACGACAAACGTGGCGCTGGAAATATCCACATCACGCAGGTCTTTCTCATGCAACTCGACGAGACAGCCCTTGTCGCGGGATTCTCCCAGGATCGTTCGCAAACGTTCGATCATTGCCGCCGAATTATCCACCGCATGAATTGTGCAGTCCGGGGGTGCCTGGCGTCTGATCAACCGCGTCGCGGCACCCAGCGAGCAGCCGAGATCCCAGACGCTGGTTCCAGGGCGCACAAACCGGGCCGC
>JANOUN010000588.1:0-3759 GCA_031416875.1 Planctomycetota bacterium
AGCAAAAACGAAGGATGAGAAATCGTAATCGTTCACGACAATTCGAGAATGACAGTTTAAACCACAGATGGACACGGATGAACGCAGATTGATAGTTGATTTCTATCTGTGTCAATCTGTGTTTATCTGTGGTTGCTTGCGCAGGTTCCGTTTTAAGGCTTGAACGGTTACGAATTCGGAGATAAATCATGCACACCACCGAATTCTTACGACTCGGGCCACACACCACTTGTGCCCTCAGCTGTGAACGCGCGGCAGTTCGCAGCCTTCCGCCATGATGGCGGCTTCGGCGATGGCGAGTTCCTGCAGGCGGGTATTCACTTCTGAGTCACTGGCGAAATCTCTGGCCAGACGCACGTACGTCGCATGATGCCGCGCTTCCGATTCGTAGAGACTGCCATAGAACTCCTTTAATTGCGCATCCGGCAAATGATCTCGCAACAGGACGAAGCGTTCGCAGCTGCGGGCTTCGATCAGTGCTCCGACCAGTAAGCGATCGACCGCGCGATGTGGCTCCAGACGCCGCACGAGTTCCTTGAGCTTTCGACCGTATGGACCGGGTTTCAGTCGGTAAAAACGCACGCCGCGTTGTTTCAGCAGATCACGCACAAGCTGAAAATGTTCCAGTTCTTCCCGCACAATTTCCGACATCTCCCGGCACAGATCATCGTTCTCGACATAGTCAAACATCAGATCCATTGCCGTTGAAGCCGCCTTCTGTTCGCAGTGCGCATGATCAATCAGGATCTCGTTCAGGTGCTGTTCGACCTGACAGAGCCAGCGTTCAGATGATGTGGATTGAAGATGCAGCATAAGAAAGTCCGCCTGGCGGATGATCACAGGTGTTGAGATTGTACGGCCGGCCCGGCGGCTGGCAAGCCGCGCCGGCCCGGCATAATCGATGTCACTGACTACAACGACAGCACCTGCCACAGGCCTGAGTAGTCGTCAGTCCAGTGCAGGATTTTGTCATCGTCTTTCCACGGTGTCACTGATTTCTGAAACGCAGGGTCGCTGCCGAGTTCTTCATCCGCAGTCACGAGAATCCACGTGGCGCTAAAGACACCGGTGAGATCATCTTCTGAGTTTTCGATCTGATAGGCGTTCCAGCCAAGATGTTCCGCCAGTCCGCGAGTTACGGGATTCAGATCCAGAAACCGATTCGAGATATGAACGGCCAGAATTCCACCGGGTTTCAGTTGCTGTCGATAAATGTCGCCGCATTCGCTGGTCAGCAAATGCACGGGGATCGCATCGCTGCTGAAAGCGTCGATTGCCAGAATGTCAAATTGCTGGCTTTGTCCCGCTGCGATTTCGCGTTCCATCATGATTCTTGCGTCACCGATGACAACTTCGGTTTTGGCGGGCGAATCACGCAGATAGGTGAAGAACCTGTCGGACAGCGCGACGACATCGGGATTGATATCGTAAAAGCGAAAAGTGTCGCCTTTTTCCCCGTACGCTGCGAGCGTGCCAGTCCCAAGGCCAACCACACCGACTCGCAAAGGCCGCTTGTCATTCCCCTTCTGTCGCTCACGACTCATCTGAATCGCGATTCCCACACCGCTTTCTCGACCATAGTATGTCGTCGGCTGCGTTTTCCAGTATTCATCAATGAATTGAAATCCGTGTTTGATTTGCCCATGCGTCAAAGAATACTTTGGCGCGATGAAATCCTCGTCCGCTGCTGACGCTTCCTTCTGGACTCGCAGCACGCCGTAAAAATTGCGAGAAGTATAAACGGTCTGTTTCTCGTCGCTCGCTACATTGTCTGATTTAACGATCTCCGCCAGACGATTGGAAAGAATCAGAATCAGGGTGATGGCGGGAACCCAGAACCAGAACCCCAGCGAAGACCGATCCTTTCCTCGAAAGCCATCGGCCGACCACTCCATCAGGACGGCCGCACCGGTCGTGGATGCGAAGGAGATCCCCAGCAATTCCTGCAGCCACCCTGTCCGCATCAGTATGCCACAGATGCAGGTGGCGATCACATAGATGGCTCCGAGGCCGTAAAGCCGAATTGACTGTTCATGTGAAAATCCAAACAGGAACAATCGCACAGCAGCGATGAAAGGAGCAGCAACAACGATCGCCAGCAGTGCGAACAGGATTCCGCTTCGCGAACCAAACAACGGCTGTGATTCCATGCCCTTCATGACGAGCAACCAGCCGCAGACACCTGCCGCAACAACATAGATCGCCCCCAGCGCGCAGAAACGAACAGACGCCTTTGTCAGCGATCGGCTCAACACCAGCAGAGTGGCGACTGCGATCGGAGAACCGATCGCCATCGAAGCCAGAGCGACATAGATCGATTTGCTCATCACGCCGGAGAACTGCCACGTTCCATAGCCGATAAACCAGGCACACAATACCGCGGAAAGCACAGACCACACGGCGATGAGCCAGTTCCAGCGCCGTTCCAGGGCACCTGTCACAACGAGTCCGACGAACTGAATCAAACCGTACACGCCGAAGGCGATTGTTTCGTCAGTCGCATCAATCACATCGTCCAGCGGCGAATACACAAACCATGACATAAGTGCCACATTCGCTGCCGTGATCGCAGCCCAGATCCAGAATGCAGCTGACGGTGTCCGCAGCCAGATGCGTTGCGCGCACCAGGCGATCAGAGTTATGGCACAGCACGCGACAAGCCCGAGATGATATTCCCAATAACCATGAAACGTATACGGAGCAACAATGGCGACGAAGACGCCGCCCAAAGCTCCGCCGGCAGAAATCAGCACATAGAACAGCGTCAGGTATCGCGAGTTCGGTTTGCAGCTGACAAGTTCTCCATGGCATGTCATGCAGCAGGTGAAGAGGACCGTCGCATAAATCGCCACCTGCTTTGAGATATTGACATCCGCTCCTTCGTTAATCACCCAGCAAGCCACGGGACTGCAGGCCAGCAACAACAATCCGTAAGCTCGACGATCGTACCACTGCGGGCTGTCGAAGCAGATGATGAACGAGATTAAATAGAGGCTCAGCGGCAGAACCCACAGGAATGGAACCGTCGCCACGTCGATGCACAGTTGATTCGTCGTCGCCAGCAGCATCGCAGAACTGCAGGCCGCCAGTCCCAGCCAGAGCAGCATCGTGCTTATGCCGGGGCGTGGGGCGTTGATATCATCCGCAGACGACGCAAACACGGGCGATGAATCCGTCTCTTCGCTGGACGGGAGTAACCCCGTCGCGATAACGGCCTGATGCTGCAGATACCGAATGCCGCACCATGTCGCCAGCACCACGTAGGCACCATACACGACTGACCACGACCAGACCTGCTGCTTCAGCGCCAGCCACGGTTCAAACACAAACGGATAACTCAACAGTGCCAGCAGAGATCCGATATTCGACAGCGCATACAGTCGCCAGGGCGATTGACCGGCAGAGGACTGACTGAACCACTTCTGCATCAGCGGCCCGGTCGATGACAGCATGAAGTACGGACCACCAACCGTCGCCAGCAGCAGGAGCAGAATCTGCAGCAACGGCGACTGATCGGCCACTGGCTTCCAGGAATCACTCGGCGCAATCGGCAGAAACACAAGCGAAATTGCCAGCAGACTGAGATGCGTCATCACCTGCGTTCGAGGTTTCAATTTCACGCTGATCAGATGCGCGTACAGATAGCCACCCAGCAGCAGAATCTGAAAAAACAACATGCAGCTCGTCCAGATCGACGGCCCGCCGCCGAACCACGGAATAATAAAACGACCGATCAACGGCTGCACCTGAAACAGCAGA
>JANOUN010000589.1:0-4499 GCA_031416875.1 Planctomycetota bacterium
AACATCACAACGGCCCGAAAGAGGGACCAACATGGAACTCGATCTGGAAAAAATCGACGAAGCCGCGATTGCGATTTTGTATCTCACGCTTCATGATGGCTATCGTTCATGGAAGGGGATGGACTGGGACGTGCTGGCACGTCTGCATGGGAAAAATCTGATCAACGATCCTGTCGGCAAGCAAAAGTCCGTGACCTTCACAAAGGAGGGGCTGTCGGAAGCCGAACGGTGTTTCAGGAAATTGTTCGTGAAACCTGAGGCGTGATGACCGCATTGCAATTGCGGTGTCACAGATACACATCGTCGCCAATCCATCAACGCTGGAGCTGATGCTACTGCCAAAGCGGTCGAACTTACCTGTTCAACCCCGGTTCGGATCTTGTATCATGTCGGGGCGATTGATCTGAATTGAGATTCTGAAAGGGAGACATCATGGTAAATCGAATCCTTGTGCTTGCTGTTTGTGTGTCTGCAAACGTCCTGCTGAATGCCCGATCTGCGACAGCTCAGCAGCCAAAACCGCTGCTGCCAGCGAATCCGGTGATCGCCAATCCTGTCGATCCCGCCTCACTCAACGCTCCTCCGGCTTTCGGAGATTCCGCACCGGTTGAAAAAAAACCTGTTGAAATCCCGGTTCAGGAACTGGCACCACCAGAATCCCCTGCGGTGGCTACAACGGAATGGAAGCCCAAATTGAGAGTTGTATTGTTGACAAAAGCGGGATCGCTCGACGCACCAGTTCCGTATCAGCGTAATGAGAAATCGGAGTACTTCTTCTCTGATGACCCGGATGACTTCGTTCCGCCCCCAAACGACGTCAAACGCACGACAAACAAGATGACCGCGCCCAAACAGCCATTTGCGATCCTGATGTGCGATGAGGTCACTGTGGATGTGAAGGCCTCCGAGACCGGGGAACTGGCTTACAGCATTTCCTGCAAAGGAAAAGTGAAGCTGCAAATTGACGACTACACAGTCGCTGGTGATTCAATTTCTTCAGACGAAGGCAAACTGACGATCACCAATGCTGTGGTCAAAAGCCACAAAGCAACTTTGACTGCCGAGAAAATGCAGATTCAGTTGCCGATTTTTGGCGTCAGAGTCGAACCTGACGCCGTTGAACCGAACGGCAGCAGCGACTCTTTGGAACAGATTCCTGATGATGCTCCGTATGCTTTTCCACCGTCAGCCAGGTTCGAGCGCAACTGACACGCTGTCGAACCTTGCCGGATCAATAGCGCCCGCAGATTCACAGTCACAGTTCTTCGATCGCGCCATGGTCAGTGGTCAGTAGGCATTGTCGGACTGAATAGCCTCACCGTAATTCGCTGCGCCGGATGTCAGGAGACGGGCGAAGACGTCTGGTGACAAGTCATCTGACATGAAAACCACCGCACCGTCACAAAACGCAACGTTGACGCCGCTGATGTGTGCCGAGGTCGGCGCGAGATACCAGTGAGAGGGTGCGTTGATGATGCGATCGGTGTTCAGCAGAACGTCGTGGGGACAATCAAATCTCGTATTTGTCATGATCGATTGGAAGTGCAGGCTCTGTGGCGGTAAACTCGGATTCCACGCGCCGTATTTAGGCATGAGATGAACTCCTGAAGCGTTTCGAAAACAGGCTGTTCCCATTCCGATGCCATGACTGGCGAGCGGAGCCATGAAACGCAGACGCCACATATTGCTGCCAAGGTTTTCGCCTCCTGGCGGTGGAATAGCCCAGTCTCTGGGTTTGTTACGTTCACTCATCATGAGTGTGTGGCTGGCTCCGTCTCCCTGATCGAGACGCCTGATCGGAAAGGACTCGTTCTGAGGTTTGGGGCCACTCCAGAACACGCCCGCAGCCGCCGTGATCACATCTTCCTGCTGGGTGACTTCACCATTGTTGTCCCAGTCCAGACCGGCTAAGCGCGACGACTCAATTATTCCAGCATTTCCAGCGAATCTGGTATAATACACATATGCGTACCCATCCCAATCATCCGATCCTGGCCCCGTCCCCAACCCCGACCATTTCGTCACATTCACGTTTGAGATCAGGTCCGAATGAATCGCCATCGGTTCCTCACAAGTCTTGGTCATCAGCCCGTAGCCGACGTTCAGCACATACGACAAACCTCGTGGCAGATCGTCGTTCACGTCATCGTCCGGGCAGACAAGTACAGCCAGATGCGTGTCCGGAGGCATGGTCATGTCAAGACGATCAGCGACTGACCGAGCGTCAATGTGTGGCAGTATCTCAGTCGTCCAGACCGCACTCTGTCCATCCTGCGGACTGAAAACCGATGGGTTGAAGCCGTTGAGTTTCGTGCTGTAGCCTATGATTCCCAAAGCCACATTTTTCATGTTGTTCTGACATTGCAGGCGACGGGCTGCTGATCGTGCGTTCTGAATTGCTGGCAGAATGAGCGCCATCAACACGGAAATGATGGAAATCACCACGAGCAGTTCGAGGATCGTAAACCCGCGGCGAGGATTCCGGCTGCGATGTTTCATACTGACTGGCTCCTGAATGCGATTTCACCGCGCCCCGTTTCATCGAGCCATCCCGCATGGGCTGGTACTTCCGAAACTCCACACGACCGCCTGCAGTGTTCGTAGTCCCGCCTTTAGGAGGCAATTCCGCTGAAACCGGGACTGCAAACCGTGGCATCGATGACCGCGGCATTCGCTAAACGTATTTTGTTGGTTTCCTCCGCCACTTTCTTAATTTTCCTGGAAAGGCGATCAACCACGCTGCGTCCATCGCAGGAATTCAGACGCGGTGATTCGCTGGAAAATCTGCTGACATGCGTCGTTCGGAAAGGGGAGACGCTACTCAACCCCGGCGGCAATTGCTAGAAAGTCACAACAACCGGGTGACAGACGAATATGGGTCAATCCCTGGCACAACTGCGAATGCCCCCGATGGCTGGTCGAAAGAATCACCGGCTCAGATTGAACAACGCTTATCTCAACAAGGCTCATGCCGAATGAACGTCGATGAACAGCTCAAGCAGCAACTGCATGATTTTCGTCAGGATTTTCATCGGCTGAAGTCTGAGATCTCAAAAGTCATCGTCGGACAGCAGGAGATCCTTGATGACACGCTGATCTCGCTGATCGCGGGAGGACATGTGCTGCTGGAAGGTGTTCCGGGCCTTGGCAAAACGCTGACAGTTCGTACGCTCGCCGATGCACTGTATCTTGAATTTCATCGCATTCAATTCACACCGGACCTGATGCCGGCGGACCTGATCGGGACTCAGGTGATTGCCGAAGCGGGTGACGGCCGCAAGGTGTTTGAATTCCAAAAAGGCCCGTTGTTCTCCAACGTCCTGCTGGCGGATGAAATCAACCGAGCGACACCGAAGACCCAGTCCGCTTTGCTGGAAGCGATGCAGGAGCATTCCGTCACCGTGGCCGGGGTAACGCACATACTTTCTGAGCCCTTTTTCGTGATGGCGACGCAAAATCCGCTGGAAATGGAAGGCACGTATCCGCTGCCGGAAGCGCAGCTCGATCGATTCTTTGTGAAGCTGCTGGTGAAGTATCCGAAAGTGAGCGACCTTGAAGCGATTCTTGATCGCACGACGGAGAATCTGAAACCCAAAGCCGAAGCCGTTCTGAGCGGCGAGAGAATTCTCCAGATGTCGCAGTTGTCTCGCATGATTCCGATTGCCAACGACGTTCGACGCTACGGGATTGCCCTGGTCGTAGCGACTCATCCGGATCACGAACTCGCGTCTGCTGCTGCAAAGAAATACGTCCGCTATGGAGCCAGTCCGCGTGGCCTGCAGGCGTTGATTCTGGGAGCCAAAATCCGTGCCATCCTGGACAATCGTTACCACGTCGCCCGCGACGACCTGAAAACCATGGCCCTGCCGGTCCTGCGTCATCGGTTGATCCTCAACTTCGAAGGCCAGGCCGAAGGCATCAGCGCAGACGACGTGATCCAGAAGCTGCTGACGGATGTGAAAGAGGATGCGCTGGCTGCTGCGTGACTGACGGAAGAGGAATCGCAGAATTCACCACGGAATACACTGAAGACACGGAATGGAATCACAAAAGCAGGGCTTCCAAAAGCGGTTTGTAGAGGTTGTTCTCGTGCATAAACTTCGTTCTCACCAGGGTTCGGCCTCGGTGACGGGCAAATCGAAAAGTAGCCGTCACGCTCCGCCGTGATGAGCCTTTGCCAATCGACGTTCGTCAACCGAAAGAAGATGTCGGAGAAGATGTCGGGGCAGAAAAAGATGTCGGGGCTACGAAAGATGTAGGGGCCATCCAAACTACGTAACGGTGGCAAACCGAAGCACATCAATGTCTTTCTCAATCGTACTCAGCGGATTTGTGCAGCCCGCCTCAGGCGTGTCGCGACACACGGCTCTTCGCAACCGTGGACGTTGCGGTGGCGTTGAAACGGGAGGCAGGGGTAATGCGATTTGCGGAGCGGCGTTTCCCGAATTGCTCAACGACTTGCAGCCAGATTTCCGGAGACAGATTCAGACGCTCCAGAA
>JANOUN010000590.1:0-1850 GCA_031416875.1 Planctomycetota bacterium
GATTGTTTACGAGCTACATCATATCCGTGCGACAATCGATCGAATACGTCTTGATGCGCTTTGTCGTATTCTGATTTGCAAACAGTTTTCCAATATTTGACTTTGTCAAGTACTACCGTAACAGCAGCGCAGTTTGCGAAAGAGGCACGTGGAATATTTTGAAAATGGCACAACAGCCAATATTCGATTGCCGGAGCCGAATAGACGATCTCAATGCCGTTGTCTCTGGCGAGCTTTTCTGCTGCAGGCAATTCAGGCGCTCGCCCGCAGCCCGGTGCGAGCCCATGCCCCTCAGTGTCCATCACGAGAAAAACGCGGTCACCGCGCTTGCGATTGGGTGCGAAAGTCTTCATTTTATTGATTGCGTGCTTGACGATACTGCTCGCATCGCCGCCTTTGCCTCGCTTGACATCGATCGTTGTTGCCAGAGCTTGGAGTTCCTTTCCGAATGCGTGGCGAAATCCGACAAAGTAGTTGTGCTCGGTCTCGAGACCTTCCCCGACGATCAGAATACGCCGGTGGATCGGAGTTTTGCTCAAGACGGCACCTCCATCGCTTCATCGTCGACTTGAACGTCTTCGAGAGATGGACCAAATAGCGGGCGACCCCCAAAGCGTCCTTGCAAGTACTGCTTTTGAATGTTGGCGTCCGATCTCGCGGTATCCTGGAATTCATCAAGTCGTGTGGTCGAGGTTCGTCCAAACCTATCTTTACTACAGATTGTGACCTGGTCACGGCGGAGAACCTCCTTCGGATCCAGTAAGTGCGTGTCGTGCGTGGTGAATACGAGCTGATTTCCCAGTCGATTAAACCTGCTGCTGTGGACGAGTCGAATCAAGCGCTGCACTAAACCGGGATGCATACTGGCGCTGAGCTCATCGATGCAGATGAGTCGTCGACGCGGGCCGGGTTTAAAAATCGCGGCGAGCATAGCCACGAAGCGCAACGTTCCTGATGACTCTCGCTGTCTCGGGAAAAAAACCTCTGATCCATCTTCCGTGTTGTGACGGAAAGACAGTCCGGGCTGGATTGCCTCCTTGAATTCCACTTTCTTTTCCGACTCAGAAAATACGGGTTGAAACGCCTGCTCCTCGACGACTCGCAACTCTCGTATGCCAGTGTCGGCGTCTTTCATGAAGCGTGCGACTATTGCGGCGAATGCTTCGTCCGCTTCGAGTAGCCGGGCGCATTCCGCAAGTGCGCCATCTTCGGAATTCGGATTACGGTGCATATCGTAGAAGTCCACATCGTCATCGAACCACTCGAAAATCCGACGGGCGATCTCACTATTCATGGATGCGAGTTTGCCGAGTATCAGCCGGTTGGGCGCCGTCTGCTCGATTGCTGCGTTGCGAGTCAGTTCTGTGCCGAACGAATCGTGGAGTGTCGTCGAGTAAATCTTTTTACTCAGTAGCCAAGTACGTTCGAGCAGTGGCCTCGCTTGCGTCTTGCGGCTCGGTTGTTTCGTCATGTGTTGCACTTTCAACGACTCGCTCCAGACTCGCTGAGCCGTTGCTGCAACCTCGTAGATGTATCGATCCCCTTCCAATTCGATCGTCAGCGAAATCCGCGAAGGTAGCTTGGACAACGCGGCATCGAGTGCGAATGGTTCGAAGTGCGGGATCTTCGCAGTCGGCTTTTGGTCTTGGCCGCTGAATAGGACAAACGACCTAATGGCGTAAAGGCCTTCTAATAGTGTTGTTTTTCCGGATGCGTTTGGCCCGTATAACGCCATCGATTTGACGATGCGCTCTCCGTTTTGAAGGCGGAGCAAATTACCGGGCTTCGCAGGCGAGATGGTTGCCCGTCCATCATGGGGATGGGAGGCTGCGCCGGGCTGGGTTTGCACG
>JANOUN010000591.1:0-4732 GCA_031416875.1 Planctomycetota bacterium
GGATTTCACAGATAAGCACACTGTGCCTCATCCGTGCCATCCGTGATATCCGCGGTGAACAACTGCGATTGGAAAGACGACAGCATCCGCGCTGCGCGGCACAAAGAAGTCTGAAGGAGTCACTCAGGGAGCAGATTCAAGATGGCACGCATGGTGCCGAAAAATGTTCGCAGGAAAACAACATTTTTTACGATTGCTGAACAGATCGACTACTTCGCATCGTCCAACATCAGCCAGTAGGGGTCTGTCGACTCGCCGACAACATTCGGAGTTCGCGGGGCTGTCCAGAACTCTTTGCCATCCAGCAGGATATGCAGCTCCGCGCTGCCGAGGCGAGAGAAGCTGACCTTCCAGCGAGCGTCGCTCCTATCACCGTGTGCCTCCAGTTGCACAAGAATCTCGGGATTCGTGTCATGTGCCAATACAAAGACAGCTGCGTCGATTACCGACTGTCTCTCATCTGAGTAACGATGAACCGGCTGTACAAGGAGCCGCAGCTCAAATCTGGAATTGTCCGGATCCCAGAACTCATGCGCTTCGAAACGACGGCTGATTTCTTTCATCTGTCGCAACCGGATTGCAGGCTGAAGACTGACTTTCGGAGCGTCTGGAACATCCTTCAATTCAAAATGGGAACTGGCCGGAATCCACTGCTGCCCGGCCACTTCGTCAATCGTCAGCAGACTCGGCGAGGTCGCAGTCCAGGCATGGATCCATGTGCTTTCATTTTCGACAGGGCGGAATTGTTCCATCATTGCCACTGGTCGTCCGGTCGTTCCCCACGCCCACAATGACCCCGCTTCGTTGCCTCGCGTCGCGTCGCCATAAGTCAGCAGCGGATTGGCCACCATATCTACAGGAACAGGTCCGCCCTTCTCCGACCGGTGAATTTGAAAGACGGAAACGTGGTCCCGAGCATCCTTCAAGGCCTTTGACACGGGCGGCTTTGCTGACTTTGCCGGTTCGGATTTGTTTTCGTCAGATCTCAGTGCTGCTGCGAACGAAACCAATGTGATTAGCGAAATGAGCCTGGTCAGGATACGAAACATGGTCTTCTGCTCACAAGTTGAAACTAGGGTTCAAAATCCGGTTTTGGGCGCTGCTCCAGGAAGTCCCAATAATGTGGCTTGCCGTTTTCGGAAACGGTGCCCTCAGGTGATTCCCAAATTTTCTTTTCATCAATGGACACGGCCAGTTGATAGTCCGTGACGTAGACAGCCCCAATGTCGTCGCCGCGCACGGTCTGAGTGTGGCGAAAGATCGCTTTCTCCTGAAGTATGAACGGCGAATTCACGGCATCGCCTGGAGTGAAGACGTAATCCTTCGCGAGCGAATCGGCCACTCCCAGCCAGTGTGCGGTCACGGCTTTCTTTGTCGCGGTCTCGTCCGTTTTGATTTCGTCCGTTTTGATTTCCTGCTGAGCCCGGCATGGGGCAACAACCGCGATCGCGAAAAAGGCAACGATCAGTTTGAAGGATGGAGACATAATAGGCCTCAATGAAAAGAGACGGGGGCCTGGCAATGGTCGTGACGGTCTGTTAGTCGAGGGAAAAAAATGAGCTGCACGGGAATAGTGGTCTGTTGATTTAACGTGGGATAAGCTTCCAGCTTGTCAGTTTTCCCCAAAAGCATTGAGTATTCATTCGGCGATGGCAAGCAGGAAGCTTACCCCACGTAGAAATCCAGACTCAATCAACCGAACGCCAGCCGCCGATCCACTCCAGCAACAGTTTGACTACTTGATCGCCAAATTGCGATACGTAAAGAAATATCCCCACGTCGAAACTTCGCTGGCTTATCCTCAACTCCTTTCTCGGTCTCTTTCGGGTCAACTGACTGGGCAGCATTTGCCTCCGGGGTCGATGACTTGATTTCCTCAGTCGCGTCAGCAGTTGAGCAAAGGCACAGTACCGTGCAGGTAATCGTCCATTGAAAGACAGATCGGAACATGGTTTATTCTTTCCCAGGGACAGGTGAGTTCTGACAGCCGGACTTTGAAACTGGCGGAATCGAGCCAGAACCTACGATAGTAGACGCACGCCAATTACTTGACTTCAAGCCGATTCAAATCGTCGAGCGAAACAGGCGCTGTTGGTCGTGACAGGTATGGATCGGTTATAAGAGGGTTTGAGTATGGTGTTCGATGATTTCCGACACGCCAAACCTCGGTTTCATCAAGTGTCAGCCAAAGCTCACGATGAGTGAATCGCACCGGAGCGTAGACCCACTTCAATTTGTCGCCGTCTTTGTGACATTCAAGAAGCAAAAGAACTTCTGGATCCGTACCCGTCGTGGTGACATATGCAAAGATTGCTCCGTCAATCACCCTCTTGGAGTCACCTGAATATCGATAGATTGGTTGTGTCAGCAATCGCAGCTCTTCCGTTCCATCATTGATCGACATGTGAGCACCGGCTTTGGTTCCAGCTGGAACGGTTTCGCTCCATCCTGATTGTGAGCGAAGACCAAGGCTGACGCATGCTTGTGATAATGGGTCCTTAGCTGCTCGATGAACTTATCTTGTGGGTCGACCGTATCGCTCGCGGGCTTATCGTTCTTGCCAGAATCTTGCGCCTGTACAGGATTGCCCAGACCGAATGGTGTTGCCAGGACGACCAGCCAAAGAAACTGCTTCATCATTTCACTCCGATACAGTGAACTGGCAACGAATTGCAATCCTTGAGCGGAGACAGCGTATCCTGTGACTCTTGATTTTTGCAAGGCACCACCGCCTCTTTGATTTGACTTTATAGACATTGTGTCTACACTCAGGCTTCGACATGCATGAAACTGTTGGTCTGTTGAATTAAAAGCCCCCGTCATTGGGCATCCATTCCTGTTGCCGAGGTGCGTTGCCATGAGCATGCGGTTCTGTTCTTTCGCCTCGCTTCGCTGGCTAATGCTGGCAGTGTATTGCCTGTTCGGCGATATCGCCATTGGTCAGTTGCTGAATAATGACGTCGTTCGCGATGTGGATTTGCATGCCGGTCGTGCGATGGCGGACTGGATTGATCAGAAGTCGCAGGCTCAGTGGGATCAGGAAGGTGTTGCGGCGCCGCTGATTGTCGATGATGGAACATTTCTCCGTCGGCTCTATCTGGATCTGACCGGTACGATTCCCTCTGTCGCGACGGCTCGTGAATTCCTTGAAAGTACCGACGAGTATAAGCGTGCCATCGCCATTGAGGTTCTGCTTCGTGAGCCTCGGTCGGCTGAACATTTAGCGCGAGTCTGGCGGAGAATGCTGGTCCCGACAGGAACTCCCAGTGAAGGCATGGGTCAGTCAATTGAACCGTGGCTGAAGGACCAGTTTGCGCGCAATGCACCGTATGATGAATTCGCCCGAAATCTGCTGACGGTCAAATCCACCGATGCCACGGATCCCTCAAAGCCGTATGCGACATCGGCCATCATGTTCTATCAGGCTGCTGGCGGAAACGCGGAAGGAGCTGCCGATTCGGCAACTCGATTCTTTCTGGGCGTGCGGCTGGGGTGTGCCAAATGCCATGATCATCCGTTTGCCAAATGGAAACAGGAAGACTTCTGGGGGATGGCCGCGTTTTTTGCGGGCGTCCAGAATGGGACCGTTGAAGATAGTCCTCGTACTACGATTCGTCCACAGGACGGCGATGTTGAATACACTGCCAAGCTGTTGTGGGAAGACGAAACAAAGCTGGACGGCGCTAGTCCCCGGCAAATCTTTGCAGACTGGGTTGTGTCGGAACACAATCCAAACTTTGCTGCGACGGCCGTCAATCGAGTCTGGCAGCATTTGTGCGGACGGAGCCTGGCGGGCACGGTCGATGACCTGGATCAGGCCAACGCCGAAGATCGCGCGGTCCTGCTGGATGGGCTGGCAAAGGAGTTCGTTCAAAGCAAGTACGATTTGCGACATCTGATCAGCGCGATCTGTCGCAGTAAAGCGTTTCAGTGCAGCACGGTGTCGCCAAATCAGCTTGGCGATCAGTTGAAAGTGGCAGACGTGCGGCCTCTTAAAACCTTGTCGCCTGAGCAAGTGTTCGATGCGATGGAACAAGCCCTGATGTTGCCCGTGGGTCGCTCCGACAACGCCGCCCGGTTCAACGGTGAGCGAATGGCGATCGTTGCCAGGATGAATGAGGCGTTTAGTGATACACCGGAAGACTTCAGTGCCGGGATTCCTCAGGCACTGATGATGATGAACGGGACGGTGATTTCTGACGCCACCGATCTGGCGACCAGCAGAACTCTCAGAGCGGTTGTGGATTCGCCGTTCATGAAGGATGAGGATCGTCTGGAGACATTGTTCCTCGCCACGCTGACGCGCCGACCGTCGGACCGAGAACGTGAAGTTTTGCTGGCGAGTGTAAAGGCGGAGGGAGCAGTTCCAGGAACTGTGTTCGCCGACATCATGTGGGCGTTGCTGAATTCACCGGAGTTTGTCTTGAGTCGTTGATTTAGTCAGCCGCAAGGCGAGCGGGGGACGTGAGTCCCCTGATTGTTTCAGTGTTCCCGTTGTTATCAGGGGATTGACATCCCCCGCTCGCCAAAAGAAACCCTCAATTCTTGCCGCTAAACTATTGAACGAAAACTAACGAAAACTATAGAAGGACGTCACCTATGTCAAGCTTTGACCTCTTTACACGTCGCGATATCACTCGCATGCTGATGGCGAGTGCTGCGGGAGTTTCGTTGTCGGGCTGGATGCCGAAACTGGCGGCTCAATCCGAAGCAGCAAAGAAAAGTGGCAGAG
>JANOUN010000592.1:0-9530 GCA_031416875.1 Planctomycetota bacterium
ACATCACCACCCTGACCCAGGGTTTGAAACTCATTCAGTTCCAGCTTCAGTGAATGAAACCAATCCGATTCTGCAGCAATCTGATCACGTGTTGGCCCGCGACCAATTCCGTCAACCAGCGGGTCGCAACTTCGAGGAGCCCTCAGCCATGCTTCCTGATGCTCCTTGTCCGCTTTCTTCACGAAGACTACCTGTGACACTTGTGCCTCCTGATTCTGTAGCATCGAACCCGGAAAACGGATGACTCCCGGTTGACATGAGATCGCGGATTTCATCTTCCGTCAGCGGTTCGACTCGCTTATCAACAATCGCTGATAATGCCGGAAGCTCAAGCTGCTTGACCACCTGAGTCTTCTCATCAATCGAGCAAATCGTTCGACCATACATGATCTCCTTCGCCGCCCACCGAAACAGCGTGATCGCATTCAAGATCACCTCCTTCTTTGTTCGCAGCCCCGCAAGGCTTCCGAGACGTTCAATCGAGGTCAATTCTTCTTCTGACAGGTCAACCTGAAAACGACGCTGGAGACTCATTGTTTCACTCCGATCCTAGGTATACTTCGAACTCTATGCCTCAACCGCATTGCCATTCTACTCAAAAACCGAGTAGAAATTAAATTGTTTTCCGAGTAGAAGTTAAGAATCAAAGACATGTTATCCCAGCCTCAAACACCACATCCCCGCGTCACAAACCCGGCTGTCGCCGGTGCCGATGTGGCCGGACCAAGTGAGCCAGGGGATGAGGGCGAGGGGCACGTTTCTGAAAATTGCGGAGCCGCACCAGGCGCGGAATTCCCAGTGGGAACTCAAATCGGGATGCTGCTTCTGCCGCCGACTGCTGCGGGATTGCTCGAACCACTGAAATTGAGACGACTCACATTCCACCTGCGCAGCCGCGTTTTTGAGTCCTCGGAAATCGACGTCTCCCAGCGCGTTCATACGGTTGGGTTCAGTACCGCACTCGCGGATCACACGGCTGACTGTTCTCAATGAATGATCAAACAGGTCTTTCATTCCAGGCTGAGGGCCGCCAACCTGGTCGCATCCTTTCAGACTCAATGGGGCACCCAACAGAATCTCCACGGACGGCAACGTGACACCGCAGAGTTGACGTGGCAACTCCGAGGATCGCAGACTTCTCTCTTCCCGAACCAGCGAATTCGGGTCCAGTGCAAATCGTACGTGATCCGAGCCCAGGCCGCGGCGATCTCCGTGTTCGGCCAATAAATTCAGGAGCGGCATCGCCAGGGAATTGGCTTCTTCACCGATGGTCAGCAGTCGCACCTGATGCCGCTGTCCCTCTTCCGCCAGCTCGGGACCGGGAAAGCTGCTGGCGATGGAAACAAAACGCATGCCATCGCGGACTCCCTTGGCAGTGAAGCCGTGCTGCATCAGCAGATCCGCCTCAAACACTCGTCCATACGCACACGCCGCATTCTGTTCGCACCCACGGCAGTACAAATCCAGACGCCTGGGCTGCCCTGTTTTCGGATCGGGTATCCGAGACAGTAAGATGCGTTCCGTTGCCGTCAACAGACACATTTGGTCTCGCAACGGTTTTCCCGTCAGCCCCCGCAAAGCGGGACTCAGCCATGCATTCAGACGCCCTGCACTGAGCATCACCAGATCCACAAAGTGCGTCTGCATCGGAACTTCAAACGTGATAGTGCCATTGGATGACACATCCCGCTGCGGTGTTGAAGGTGCGAGGACAGCTTGCAACATTTCTGGCTTCCTTAGGGCGACCTGTTGGCATGGCTTAGAGAATGACAGCACGCCGCCTGATCTTCAAGCGTGCGACACAGAATTACTTTGAAGAATTCATTCAATTCTGTTGCTCATGAATCGTGAACCGTGAGCAGCAAAACGCCGGACACGAATTGCACTCCAGTGATTCTGACGCAAGCGGACATGTCACTCGGTCAGAACCTGTGCAGATTCAACTCTGGGATTTCCCGACGCCTGGCTGGCATCACCCGGATCATGGCGACTGTCCTCCTCAAGTACCTCGATCAGGCTGTCCCGTGCCACACGGGTTGCGGATTTCATCAGCTCCTGCGAATGATGCTGGACGTCCGGCCATTCCGGATGCTCGGTCACCGTGCTGGTCACGGCATCAATGAACACGTAATTTCTGAGGATCAGCCAGATGACAAACAGGCAAGAAATCGAAAGCAGTTTTCGAACAAACATCACAGTCCTCCAGAATCGTGGGATAAGCTTCCAGCTTGTCAGTTATGAATCGGCGAGCGGTGTGGCGTCAGCCCGCCGGTACACCTGCGTGCCTGAATGACCGCAGCGACTTTCACAAATCGCAACGTACCGGCAGGCTGACACCTGCCGCTCGCCGGTTGTCACACCTGCCTGCCATTGAATACGCACGCTGTCCGCCCTGGATGACAGACCTCAGGCAATAATAAAGATTTCCCGCAGCAGAGTGGCTTCTGGCGGGCGACAGATCTGATCGGCCTGCCATTCGACTCGCAACGGCCAGGCACATACCCGATCCGTTTTCACATCAAGTCCCTCCGCCAGCGACTCCGTGAGTTGCGTCACGACTTCCCGTGTCGCCTCAACCAGAAACACGGACTTCTGAATGGGCAAACCATGCTTCTTCAGCTTGCCGGCGACTTTGGAGCGACTGCGATTGTCACGAATATCGTATGCGATGACCCATGTTGTCATTTTGCTTCACCTTCAGGATTTGTGCTGATGAACAGCACTTCATACGAATTCAACGCGTGGCCGATGACAGACGATGCAGACAGGTATCACTGGCCGGACGATCAGCGACAGCAATATTCCAGAAAAACGTGAATCCTGTCATTCGCCCGATGCTGCCTGCGTTTACTACCAGCAGCACGCGCATCGATTGTTTCAACTCCTGGCTCAAAATCAGAGGATCTGCAAAATGTCAGTCAACGCGGCATCTCAGAATGGCCATTCCGATCGCACTACCGAGGAACTTACTGGCAAGAAGTCTTCGATCAACACTGCTCGATCCGCGAGCACGGTTCGTCCGCCCCGGAAATCTGCGCCGGAGACACGGGCGTCGGATCCCGCAGCGGTGACCGATGCCGCTGTTCGCGCTGATCGGCAGACGATTGATACAGAGCCGGACTACGGCGTTTCAGCGACGTTCGTCATCGACCAGTCGTCCGGGTTTCTTGCCCCGCCGCAACTTGCCCCACAGACGTCTCGCGTGCTGTTCTCACAACTGTCACCTCTGCCGCTGCCCGCGATGGAAATCCGCAAAGCCTGCATTCGTGACACCGCGTCAGCGGAAGGACTCGTTCGGCAACTGGCGGAATCACAGTTCGATGGCGACGCCGCCCGGTCCGAAAAGAAGTCCATTGCCGAAGCGGTCGTGGCGGGCCTCGAAGAACGTGTTCGAGGCGGCCGAACGCTTCAGGAGCGATTACTTGAACAGCGAGATCACACCGAACTGCTCAAATCCACACCCGTCGCATCGCACTCATCCTGCTGTGCATGACTGCGGCGTTGTCGCACTTTGGATGCAATCGCAGCGACACTTCCACGCGACGCGCAATTTCATCATTGCCTGAATCCACCGGCAACCATGAATGGTTCGTGGTGATTGCAGATGGGCTGTCACCCAGGCTTCAGCAGGATCTGCGGCCCTTGCTGGATGATTTCGTCACGAAGAGCTGCCGCGAACACGACGTGGTTCATTTTCTAAGTGCCCCGGATTATGCGATGCTCTCATCGGTGGATATTCCCGGCGGCAACTTTCGCACGCGGATCCAGAACCCACAGTTTCGATCCGGCATGAGCGTCGTGCTGCAACATCTGGACAAAGAGGCCCAACCAGTCATCGACGCCGATGCTGCAGTGTCGAACGCTCAGGTCAATGCGGCGGCATTGCCGGAAGCCATTAACGGGCTCCGCAACACAACGTTTCCGATTCGCGTCATTGTGATCGGCGATGCGATCTATGCCAACGCTGAAGAACCGGCATGGCATATGGAGGACGGCTGTGTTCTGGCAGATGGAGTGTTTCGCAGCCTGACATGTCCTTTCGGTCGAGCGGTCCCGTCAATTCCGGCGGGAACATCCGTGTATTGGTGCACACCGTCCGGACGCTGGGGGCTCAATGACCAGCATCGCAAAGCCGTGCATCGATTTTATCGGCTGTTCTTCGAATCCAAAGGGGGAGCGTTACAGCAACTGGCATCGACCCCGCGAGCGGTGTTTGAACGCGCTCTCCAGGGGGGTGTTGAAACCGAGGCAATCGGGGCTGCTGCAGGAGATCACGACTATGTCGGTCTCTGGCAGATCGTACGCCCTGAGACAGGAGAAATTCAGACGGCCCCCGCTCCATCGATTGAAACGCATGTCATGCCCGAAATCAGCTACCCGGCGTCTGCAGCAACAGAGCAGTTTCGTTCCTGGTTCGTGCCGGAGTCTGTCGATCGTCTGCTGAGGGAAGTTCCGGAAGGCGAGATCCTGATCGCCATCAACTGGATTTTGCAGGACCTGACGAGTGGTTCCGGCGACGAATGTGACGTCGATATGCGAATCTTTGATTCCGAGTGTCCAGCCGAACAGTTATGGTACAACAATATGTCGACATCATTCGGTGCCCTTGATCGCGACATTCGTAAGTCTGGTTCGATTGCCGGATCGGGTGATGATTTTGCATCATGGGAATGCGCCCATATCCACCACAACGAAATTTCACGAGTTCAGTTGTGGCTAAATGCATATCGGACATCCGGTCCACTCGCAGTACGGATGATCCTGGTGCAAAACGGCAAGCGAACCGAGCAGCAACTTGCGATATTGGCGGATCATGGTGATGAAGGAAAAAGCATCGGCGACTTGTTCATCGGTCAGTCTCATCCGGCCTGGCTTCATGTCGATCTGAGGCCTCAACAACCGGCTGCGATTCCATTGACTGCAGCACATTCTTCAGGACAGCTTGCAACCGTTGCGTGGCGTCAGCAGCCGACAACGCGGGCAAGATTCGCTCCGGTATCAGCGCCTGCACAAAACTGAAATGTTGGTATTCCCTGGCCTGTGAATCGACGTCATTCTGCTGGCTCTTCCGTTGTCGGCATGCCGCCTCACGCCACAGCCTTCCTGCCTCGCTCATCTCAAAGCCCAGTGGATTGGCTGGACCGCCAAAACGTCAACCGTTCCGCCATTTGAAAGCTCAAATTCCAAATCTGGTTCTCTGTCCCAATGGCCTGAGCGCGGCCGAGGGTTTGGGCGTGGTTTGCCCGCGAATGGCGCGAACGGGCGCGAATCGGTTTCAGCGGCCAGATCGCAACCGAGGTCTTGTGCTCCCGTTTCGTTTTTCGAGTTTCGTTTTTCGAGCTTTGTTTCAATGGCCTGTGAATCGGCCTGCGGTCTGCGGTCTGCGGTCTGCGGCCCTCCGCCGAGTGGCGGAAGCGGGCCACACCATGTTTCAATGGCCTGTGAATCGGCCTGAGGTCTGAGCCGAAGGTGACCTACAATCTGTTCGTCGCTCGGCGTGGCTGTTTCAATGGCCTGTGAATCGGCCTGAGGTCTGAGCCTTACCCTTGCAGAACTCGTTGGGGTGAAACGACTTGCGGAGCATTTTGCAGAGGTCGGCGATTATTGCAAGTCTCAGCATCGGTGCCACCCTTAAGATTCTCTCTTTCAAATTCCACAAACTATTCCGCGGCTTCACTTTGCGATGTTGCAGAGCAAACCGTGTTTTTATCGCTTTTTCAGCGGGTCTGCAAGGAGTTCTGGGAAAGATGGGAAGACTCACTGATCGCGCGGTCGCGATCGGAGCGCCGCTTGTATCTGTCTCGGAGTCCAGTCATCAATCCGAGTGATTCTATCAGCGACGGCCAAAAATCCTACGGTGGAACCGGACCAAAACTTCTCCCGAAGTCTCACGACTTCGGCTATACTCCGCGCGGGTCTGATTGAGATGTCTTGTCGCAGCCGGATTCGTCAGAATTCGGCCATGAATAATGCGCACCTCCGAATTCTTGCGAATCCGGCTACACGCCAATTGAGGAATCACCGCCACGGAGTGACGGGGCACATTTTATCCGTATCCGTTCCATCGTCTGGCCGGTTTCTGTTTGCCAAGGTAACGCGCATCTCGCAGTCGGTGGGCGGTGACAAGTCGGTCCTGCCAGGGTTGTTCGGGCTTGCCGATCTGTTCCTGAAGCTGTTCCAATTGTTCCCGCACAAAGTGGTCCAGATTCCACAACATGCGTCCGCAATCGGCCTTTTGATAATACCAGGCAAAGCTCCGCAGTAATCCGTTGATTCGCTCAATGCGTTCCGGCCACGGAATGTCTTCTTCCTTCGCGCACCAGTGCCGGATTTCTTCATGCAGGCGATTCCAGTTGTCGGCGGTCGGCGAAATACGATCGGGTTGAAAACGAAAGCCGAGGAATTCGAATTCCTCTGACCGACTGTCGATGATTCGTGTTTTTCCCGGATGCAGCACCAGATGGCACTGCTTCAACAGTTTTTCGGCAGCTTGAAGGGCTCGCTCGGCTTCGCGTCTGCTCGTCGCCAGCATGACCAGATCATCGGCATAGCGAATCAGCGTGACACCGGTGGCAACAACTGCGCGATCAAAATCGATCAATGCCACATTGGCCAGTAATGGAGAGAGTGGCGAGCCCTGAGCGAGTCCCATTTTCGATGGCCAGCGGCCGGGACCGACAACGAGGGCGGCGTGCAGCAATCGGCTGTCGGCATACTGCGGGGCGACCCACCGGAGCGTGTCCAGAACTGTCGCATGTCGGACGGTGTCGAAGAATTTTCGGATGTCGGTTTCGGCAACAAAACAAAGTCCTCGCCCCATCGCATCGGCCATAGCTTCCATCGCCGTCTCGGCACCGCGCCCGGGACGATACGCATGGCAGGAGGCATGCATTTTCTTTTCGCAGTCCGTTTCCAGCACCAGTCGAATGGCTTGCAATACGATCCGATCTTTTACTGTCGGAATGCCCAGCATTCGTTTTTCGCCGGTGGGTTTCGGGATAGCGGCGGATCTCAGACGTGTGAAGCGATACCTTTCTTTCGCGATGTTGTCTGAGATCATGCCAACGTGTTTTTCCTGCTGGATCTTAAAGTCTTCGATCGTCTGCTCGTCTCGGCCTGCACCTCCGCCGGAGGATCTCACCATCTTCCAGGCGCGTTGCAGGAGGTCCATGTCGGCAACATGGTTGCTCAACAGATCGCCTGCGGGTTTTGGTGCGGCATTCGGTGTTGCGGGTGGTGATGCCGGGGTGCGTCGTTGAGGGAAGAATCGCATGGAGGTGACCTTTTTGGTGTTCGTGCAGGCAAGACAAGCGGATTTGCGGGCGTCATCTGTAGGCCGGACCGAGCAACGCGAGTTCCGGTACCAGCGATTTGCCGGAACTCACTTCGTTCGGTCCGGCCTACTCGAATTCTGCGACGGCACATTGACGGGGACTGGACGATTACTCTGAATGTTGGCGGATCTGCTGAATCCAGTTGTCGATGCGAGTCTGGATGTCGCGCCGCACATCTTTGGGGCGACTCGAATGGAAATCCTCTTCAAATGCGGTGAGAAAGATTTTGAATTCCGGTGGTTTCAGGCGGATGCCTTCACTGGTCTGTTCAAAGGCATCGGCTGAAATTCGCCGAGTTGCCAGCACGTTGAGTACAAGTCGATCGACAAGACTGATGCGAAAAGGTTCCATCAGATCACACGCCAGCGAAGGTCGACCGGGGCGAACATCGTGCAGAAATCCAACCAGCGGATCGAGATCGCTCGCGGCCAGAAGTGTTTGACAGCGTGCTACCAACAGCGTGTATCCCAGCGACAGGAGTCCATTGACGGGATCGGTGACAGGACGAGCTTTGCGACCGGGGAACGTCCAGCCGTTCGGCAACAGACTGGCGAACAATTGAAACCATGCCGAGGCTGCTGTGCCTTCGACACCGCGCAGACTTTCAAGCGTCTTACAGCGGTGGCATGAATCCTGTAATTTCGTGAACTGTTGAATCGCTTCACCGGCGGAGGATGCTTTTCCCTGCCGCTGAAAGTAGCGTGCCTGCGTGATGGCGGCTTCGATTTTGTCGTGAATCAGCTGCTGTGAAATTCGAAGTCGGAACTGCGAATCCAGAATGGCTTGATGCTGCAGCCAGATCAGATTGGGACTGTTTCCGGCGGGCTGAACTTTGCCGAGCAGTTGGTGTCCCTGCGGCGACAGGAAGACGACCTGGATGCCAGATTGCCAGATCCGACGCAGGGCACTTCCGGTGACATCGGTGGCACCGTACATCAGGATGCGCCCAATCTGATGCGGGTGCAGGATGATGTGCCGTCCTTCAACTGGTTGCCAGCGCAGCAATCCGCCCTGAAGTTTCAGACAGCCGGGGCCGATCAGATGAGCCGTTTCAGCGGATGACGAGCTGGCCTGCGGCTTCCGTTCGGCGGCCGGGACGAAGGAGGCGTCGGTTTCTGCTGCCAGCGGTTTCTTTCGACGAAAGAACATGATGATGCCTGTGGTGGCTCGACACTTCGTGGCAAAAAATCCCGCCACGGAGAGTCGGGGCACATTGGATTAAGGGGCGAAGCCCGCGCCACGATGGCGCGGGGATTACGGAGAGTCCTGAGGTGATTTTTGTTGCAGGGCGTCGGCGAATGCCATCGGGACGGTGAGTACCTGACTGGCTTCCAGTTGCACGCGTCGTTTCAATGCGTCCGTGTGCCAGACGTTTTCAGTCGCGGTGATTGAAGTCTTCAGATCGGCTTGAGCCCGGCTCAATTGACGACGCAGAGACATGGGAAGCTGATCTCCCTGGGGCAGCTTCAGTGTGGCATGCACGGCCAGTGACGACTGCATGTTGCGGGAATTCGGGTGGACGGTCGTCACAAGGACCAGGTCGATCCATGTCATGAGCAGATCACGAAGGCATCGGTCGGCTCGCAAACTGCCGACGATATTTTCCGGGACGGATTGTCCTGAGACGGCGGCAGCGGATCTGGCAAATGCGGCCTGCAGCATTCGGCGAGCGGCAGCAGATCGCGTCGTACTTTCAGTCTGCGTCAAATGCTGCAGGCTGCGTTTGATTCGCTTGAGTCTGCTGGCAGGAATTCGTTCAGATGCAGCGTCGGTCGCTGTGGTGGTTTCGCTCCAGATGAGCGGGACCATATGGCAGGCCGAGCGCAGCAGTCGTCGTGGCTGCAGATCGGGGAAGTGTTGATTTACCCAGGGTTCGCCCATTTTTCGGGAGAGTGTGAACCGCGTTCTCAGTCCGCTCCAAAGGAAAAGCACGGCAGCAGGCAAGACAACATGGCCTCGCGCAAACCACTTGCGAGCGGTGCGGGTGACGGCCGCTCGGAATTGTGCGAACAGTGATTTGCCGTGCTGAGTCAAAGGATGATTCTGAATGTCCATGCATGTTGCCATGTTGTAAGGCGAGCGGCAGAAATGAATCTACCGATAGGGGTAGGGAGGGCTGAACGAATTCAGCTCCCCCTCCCTCCGAACCGTGCGGGCGGTTTTCCCGCACACGGCTCTCCAGTTAGTAGTTGCCGT
>JANOUN010000593.1:0-4341 GCA_031416875.1 Planctomycetota bacterium
CGTAGGGTGTGACAAGCAGCTGACAAGCTGCGAAGGCACACCACGTTTCCGCGGAATCCTCGGTGTGCCCGCGCTCGCGTTGCTCGCTTGTCACACCCTACAGAAAACTCCGCATCTCATTCTGAACGCGGTTTAATGTGAATCCAGACTCCCGTTCGCGCAGAAGTCTGCGTAAGATGTGGCGGTTCGTAACCGTGTCCAGTGGCCATATCCGAGTGAATTCGTGAGGGGCAGAGCCAATGTCTTCCACCAGGGGCTATGAGCACGACGTTTTCCTCAGCTATGCGACGGTGGATGATTTTCCGGCCAAATGCGGTTGGGTGTCAGCATTCGTGAGTTGCTTGAACGAGAGCCTGGGTTCCGCGTCGGGTCTGAGAGATCCCGATCGCATTTGGTGGGATCGGTCGAACATCGACGAAGAAGACTCGTTGACGGAACAAATTCGGACCAAGGTTCAGAAATCGGCCTGCATGGTTGTCATTCTTTCGCAAGGATACTTGAAGTCGAAGTGGTGCCGCCAGGAGCGAGAAGCCTTCCTCGCGGCGGTGGCCGGCCAGCCCGACGCCGACCGACGGCTGTTTCTGATCGACATTGGCAACCTGGATCAGAAGGACCGACCGCAGGAATTCAGCGACAAACGGGGTCGCTACTTCTACGTCCAGCCTCCGAATACGACCGACATCGCGGATCGTGAGCCGCTCGGATTTCCAACCCCTGACCCTGACAACAAGGACCACAAGGCGTTCTTTTCTCAAGTCAACCAACTGGCGAACGATCTCTACAAGCGGGTGAGCAAGCTGCCCGGAGCCACGGCGGTTGCGCCGCCCAGCCAGCAAACGTCGGACGTGACTTTGTTCGTCGCGGAATCTGCGGACGACGTGGCAGACCAGCGCGAGGAAGTCGCTCGGTTCCTATCCGATCATTTTCGAGTCTTGCCGGCGATCGACGATCCGTTGCCCGGTCGTTGGGATGCCTGGAAACAGTCGGTTGAAGCCAGCCTCGCGGAATCGACCCTCTTTGTCCAAGTGGTGGGTCAGCTTCCCGGACGCAAGATTGCGGGCAGTGACCAAAAACCTGTGCTCGCACAGTTTGATCTCGCAAAGGCTGCCGGCAAACAGGCGGTCTTGTGGCGACCGGAGGCATTCAGTCCAGGGTCGGTCGGCGACAGCCGGATGAAGGAATTGCTGACCGCCGCTGAATACTGCGGTGCACTCGAAGAGTTCAAGTCCGAGGTCAAACGCCTCGCAACTCCCCCGAAGTCGAAGCCCGTCGAGCCACCTTCGGAGAATATGGCGAGCCAGCCAAGAGTCTTCATTAACACGGGCATTGAGGACCTCGACCAGGCCAAGTTGCTGTCGAAGCAACTGAAGGCCCTGGGATGCCGTTGCCATCGGCCATTGCTTGAAGGGGCACCCGAAGATCTCCGGGACGATTTTGTGCGACAGGTGCGGAGTTGTGACGGGCTGATTGTCTTTTATGGACAGATTAAGCCGGTCTGGGTCCGTCGCCAGTTCGATTCGATGGAACGACACCTCACGCATCGAACTCGGCACAAGCTGCGGGCGCTGGCTGTCTGCCTGGGCCCACCCCCCAAGAGCACCGATCTGGGAATCGACTGGCCGGGCCTGGAATTCATTGATGGCACGAGCGGATTTGTGGATGAGCAGCTCAACCATTGGGTCGCGACCCTAAGGAACGGAGGTGGCGAATGAACCAGTCGCCTTCCTCAAAGCCAACCGCACCGTACCCTGGCTTAAGGCCGTTCCGACAAGACGAAGCCAAACTGTTCTTCGGCCGGGATGCCCAGATCGACGACGTGCTGGCGCGCCTCAAGCAGCACCAGTTTCTCGGCGTGGTTGGGACGTCGGGTTGCGGCAAGTCGTCGCTGATCCGCGCGGGCATGTTGCCGGCGCTGGAGAGCGGGTTGATGGGCGAACTCGGCTCGTCGTGGTTTATCGCCGACATGAAGCCGGGGGATGCACCGCTCACCAATCTGGCGAAGGCGCTGATGCAGTCGGGCGTGTTGGGAGACCGTTGGTCAAACACTCCGGAAGGGATCGCATTGCTCACGGCGGCGCTGCGGCGGAGTGACGTGTCGCTCGTGAATCTGATCCAACAGGTCGGTCTGCCGAAGTACACGAACCTGCTCGTGCTGGCCGATCAGTTTGAAGAGATCTTTCGCTTCCAGCAGTCGGACCCCAACGAGGCCCTGGCCTTCGTGAACCTGTTGTTGGCGACCGGCCACGACCGGTCGATCGTGGGCGGACTTCGCCGAAGTCCGCGACCGCCGATTTCGGCGAAATCGGCCCACTTCGACCGGTCGGTGCCGATCTACGTCGTGCTGACGATGCGTTCGGACTACCTGGGTTCGTGTGCCTTGTTTCCCGGGCTGCCCGAGGCACTCAACGACGCGCAGTACCTCTGTCCGCGGCTGACGCGCGACCAGCTTGCCGAGGCGATTGAAGGTCCCGCCTCGGTGTTTGGTGGTGAAGTCGAACGGGCCCTGGTGACGCAGATCGTGAACGACGCCGGAGCCAACTCCGACCAACTGCCGCTGGTGCAACACGTGCTGGCTCGGATGTGGCATCTCAACTTCGGTGACGCCTTCGGAACGGGTGCGAGTCGCACGGACCGCGTCTTGCGCCTGGAGGACTACCTCGACATCGGCGGCCTCAAGGGAGGCTCGCCACACGTAGTCCCGTCGCTCCGCCGACGGGACGAGCGACCCGAAACAGATGAAGTAGAGCAAAAGCCGTTGAACCACCCCGGCGAGCGGGGTGGCGAGAGTTCCGCAGCCGCTCCTTCGCCCACTTCGCCAGACGCGCTTCGGAGCGGCAACGCCCTCTCGCAGCACGCCGATGAAGCGTACTTTGAACTCCGGGACGGCTCCCAAGGAACCGGTGCTCCTGACCCCAATGAAAAGCCGTCGCGCCGGCAGCTCATCGCGCAGATGCTGTTCCGCTGTCTGGCCGAGCGTGGTCCGAGCGGACAGTACGTGCGGCGTCCGGTGAAGGTGCAGGACGTGGCCCCTGTCGCAGGCTGCTCGGTCGCTGAGATGATCGAAGTCGTGGAAGTCTTCCGTCGCGAAGACCGCAGCTTCCTCGTGCCGCCGGTCGGCGTGACGCTGGAGGCTCAGTCCGTGCTCGACATCAGCCACGAAGCGTTGATCCGGCAGTGGCAGCGCTTCGGCGGACAGAGCGAACAGACCGACGGAGCGGACTCATCACAGTCATGGCTGGCCATCGAAGACCAATCCCGCCGCCGCTACCGCCGCCTCGCCGAGGCCGCCGACTCGGAACCGACCGCCGGACTGCTGAGAGATCCGGAACTGAGCTTCCTCGACAAGTGGTGGCAAGAATTCCAACCGAGAGAAGCCTGGGGCAACGGCGGTGTAAAAGACTCGTTCCAGCGGACGCAGACATTCCTCGCGCGAAGCCGAAAGGCCGCGGCGGGGTGGCACTGGCAGGATCAATGTCTGGGCGGTTCGTGATTGTGTGCCACTGGCTCTGCCTAGTGCTACCCTGAGTTGAATCTCACACCGGTCGTGTGAAGCCATCCAGGATCAGGCTTGCGTAACACCGGCAGATCGGGATCGATGATGCCTCCACAATGGAACCGGTCACTGGACCATTTGAAACCAACGGCTGACTGACACAGCCGCCTTTTTCACCGAATTCATGTGAATGTCGTCCATGGATCTGGAAATGGCCGCTGGTGAAAATAGATGAGTGAAGCCGCCAGAATCTGACGCCAGTGATCGTTCGTCAGCAACGGCATTTGTCTGTAACACCAAAACGTCAGCTCGTGAAGATGCCATGCATCGCGAAGTGCCGAATCTTGTTCCGGTGAGTGTCTTTCATCGACGAATATCCAAACAACGCCCCAATGCACTGGCAGAGCCAGTGGCACACCATTTCGGTTTTCATCGACAGTGCCACCCAGCCGTGGGGAAACTTTACCAGAACGAGATCGACGCGTTTCATGGTATTGGCGAGGCGTTGTCAGCGTCCTCGAACGTTTGCTCCGCAAGCGTCAGCATCTCGCCCGCGGTCCACTCGCTGTCGTCATAAAGGAGTCGTTTAATCCGTTATTCGCTACTATGGAGCTTGCCTCCATAGGGCGATAATCAACACCAGAACGAGTTCTCAGACATGCGTCTTAGCCACCATGCAGCTTGTCTGCATGGAGCGATGATCATAAACTCAGCGTTTTAGGGGATCATCATCCTACCCGGACAAGCCGGGCAGTGATGGGACTTGCGTTGATACCTCCGTCTGGTGGTGATCAATGCTCGATGGGGACTAGCCCACATCGGGGCTCGTACACTGTGATTCTGACGCG
>JANOUN010000594.1:0-5076 GCA_031416875.1 Planctomycetota bacterium
CGTGCTGCCGGGGGCTGCGCTGGTGCTGGTGCCGATCCTGATTCATATTCTCAGTCGGCTGCGACATAAGAAGGTGCGATTTGCCGCGATGGAGTTCCTCCTGGAAAGCGAAGAACTCAATCGCCGACGCATTGTGCTGGAGCAGTTGCTGCTGCTGCTGTTGCGGATTCTGGCCGTGCTGTTGATTGCATTCCTGATCGCACGTCTGGTGCTTGATCCGAATCGCCTGCTGATGCTGCGGGGGGCCAGTATGCATCATGTGGTGCTGCTGGATGATTCACTTTCCATGCGCGATCGGGAAGGCGACGCGGCGGTCTTCCAGCAAGCTCTTGTCACACTTGAAAACATGCTCGCGGAAGGAAGTCGGCAGCCCGGTGCATCCCGTGTTACGATCCTGTCGCTGACAAGTCCGCAACGACCGATTGTTGCCGATCGCGTCCTCGACGCCGCTTTCGTTCAGGAAATTCTGCCGCGCCTGCGGAATCTGACATGTTCCTGGCGGGCGGCGTCACCGGTGGATGCCATTCACGCGGCGAAGGATATCCTCGCCGCGGACGGCAGCGCTGCTCCGCAGGTGCATGTGCTGACGGATCTGCGCGCCACGGACTGGAACAGCCGCCCGGAAGTTGTCGCAGCGCTGGAATCGTTGAACACCATCAAGGCCTCGGTGGATTTGATCAAAGTTGTGAAGGATACGCATTCGAATGTGGCAATTCAGCAGTTGCAGGCCGACACGCTGGCCGTTGCTCAGGGAGTGCCATGGCGGATGACGCTGACTCTGAAGAATCACGGTGCAGGGAAAGCCGCAGGATTGCGCGGCACGGTCTTACTGGACGGCGCATCGCTGCCGGGCAGAATTCTGATCCCCGACATCGAACCGGGGGCAGAGCTGCAGGTTTCGCATGATGTGACCTTTGACTCGGAGGGTCGTCATCAACTGGAAGTGCGTCTGGACGATGACGCGCTGCGGGAAGATAATCATCGGTTCCTCGCGGTCGATGTCACAGAACGCCGGTTGATTCTGATCATCGACGATGAAGGTCAGCAGGACGATGCTTCGTTTGTGGCGGCTGCCCTGAGTGCGGATCCGGCGCTGACGGGACTGGCCAGTGAAATCCGCGCATCGCAGACGCTGACTTCCGTGAACCTGAAGAATTATGACTGCATTTATCTGCTGAACGTGCGCGATCTGTCGGCGGATACAACCCTGGTGCTGGCGGACTATGTTCGCAGTGGTGGGGGAATCGTATGGTTTCCAGGCGAGCAGGCGAATGTACGCTGGTATTCCGAAACGCTGCGGGAACCGTCGCTGAAGCTGTTTCCGGCACCGATTGGAACGGTGCACGAAATCGATCAGGGAAATCTGGCGACGGACGAAGTGAATCCTTTTGTCACGCCGGTGTTTGAAGCGCATCCGATTTTCATGGTTTACAATTCGCCCGACAGTCCGTTTCCCGACACCGTGCAGATCGCGCGCTGGCTGCAGGTGACCGATGACTGGAAGGCCGACGACGCGGAACGTGCTGATGGTGTTCGAACACTCATGCGACTGAAGACCGGTCAGCCTGTGGCATTCGAACACGCACTCGGGAAGGGCAGGGTGTTGACTTTCCTCACGGGGGCCGGACGTCGCTGGAGCAACTGGCCCGTCGCGCCTGCCGCGCCGGGATATGTGGTGATGCATCTGCTGATCCATCAGTACCTGCAACGCCCGATTGAAAGCGTCGAACTGCGGGAATTGTCGGAACCGCTGCGTCTGCAATGGCCTGTCAGTCAGTTCGCCGACAACGTGGAAGTCTATCTGCCGGAAGCCGGCCCCGACGATGAACCTGTCGCCGAGACCTTTGTGCGGCTTCGGGCAACGTTGTTGAAGACGGATAAGAACGGCGTGCCCGAAACAACGCCGACCGCGACGAGTCCAGATGCCAAATCGCCTTCGGGAACCCCACCCGCTGAGCAGGAACTGGAGCTCACAATCGCGCAGGCGGAGCGACCTGGGATTTACCGCGTACGTCGCTTTGATTCTGAAGGCAGCGTCAATGATACTGTGATTGCACTCAACGTTCCGACGTCTGAAAGCGCATTGGCGCTCGCCGATCAGGAACAGCTCACGAGCCATGCCGAGCTGGATCATGTGCGAATTCTGGAAGCCGATTCCGCCAACTCCCTCGGTGGTTCCGCAGCCGGTCGTGAACTTCGCTGGCTGCTGCTGGGATTGTTGATTGCGACGCTGGTCGCCGAACAACTGCTCGCGCTGCGTTTGAGCTACCATCCGGAGGTGGCAAAATGAGTTTTCAGTTTTCAGTCTTCAGTTTTCAGGGGTTGAGTCTCGGAGTGCAGGTCGGCGGGATAGAATCGGGGGACTCAGAATCGACCAAAACGTCAGCATCGACTGCCCTCACGGGAATGGAAGTCGAATCGCAGTCGTTTCAGACGACGGAATTGGATTTGCCGGTCTCGACGGGCGGCATTTTGCTGCTCCTGGGAAGCGTCGCCGTCCTGACTGCGTTGACGGTCCGCACGGCGTTGCGGGATTCCCGTTTTCTGAAGACGCGTGATCGGGCGATCCTGTTGATTCCCCGTGTTCTGGTACTGGCTCTGGTGCTGCTGATTGTGTTGAATCCTCAGCGGCGTACGCAGTTAAGTCGCATCGAAAAATCCCGAGTCGGTATTTTGCTCGATACGTCACTGTCAATGGCCTGGCCCGCGGACGATCAAGCCAATGGCGTTCCTCCTGCGAGCGGCACGGCGCCAGCCGCCGGTGAGGAAGCTCAAAAGGTCGAAACACCGAGGGCTAGCGCCCCGTCGCTCACAGGTGCGACGACGACACGCGCCGCGGAGGCGGTGAAATCGTTGATCTCGTCCGGGGTCTTATCGGAACTCAGCAGGACACATGCCGTTTCGGTCTATACGTTCGATTCATCGCTGGCCGGTCCATGGGCGATCGTGTCTGATGATGCGGTGCGGTTTGTCGGGCTTGAGGGGCTTGAAAAGGGGTCAGACCCTGAAACGCAAAAGGGTCAGACCCCTTTTCAAGCGGCAGGCAACTCCACGGCAACCGTGTCGCTGGATCAGCAGACTCAGGCCGCTGCCGGCACGATTTCTGATCCTGCCGCGCTCGCAAAATGGAAATCGATCATCCAGCCGCGTGGCGCAGAAACGCGGATCGGCGAATCGCTCTATCAATTGATTGGTCAGATTTCCGGGCGAACGCTGAGCGGCGTGGTCGTGATTTCCGATGGTCGATCCAACACCGGACTGGATGTGGAGCCTGCGCGAATCAGGGCTGAACGCTCGGGAACGCGATTGATCACGGTCGGTGTCGGCAGTCAAAAGGCGCAGTTGAATCTGTGGGTGGCCGGGATGCAGAGTCCCACCGATGTGCATCAGGGAGATCCGTTTGACATGACCGTCATGCTCCAGGGGACGGCTTCGTCCGGCCAGCAGGCCACCGTGCGACTGTTCGAGCAGTCGTCTGACGGAGACGGCAAGGATCGGCGGCAGATCGCTGAGAAAACGATTGAGCTGGGTGACGACGCCATCCCCGCGTCGGTGCGATTCAGTCAGCAACTGACGGTGCCGGGCAAGTACGACTTTACGGCGCGGATCGAATCTGCTGCAGGCAGCTCCGAAATGACGCTCGATGACAACGAGCGGCGGCGCACGATCGAAGTGACCGATCGACGCATGAAGGTCCTGCTTATCTCCAGCGGGCCGATGCGTGACTATCAGTTTGTCCGAAACACGTTTTTTCGTCACAGCGGTGTCGAATCCGACGTCTGGCTGCAATCAGTGACGGATGAGGATATCGGCTTTGTTTCGCAGGAAGCAAAGCAACTGCTGACAAAGTTTCCGGCGACCGAAGCGGAATTGTTTGAATACGACGTGATCGTCGCGTTTGATCCGGACTGGAGCCGACTTTCGGCGGAACAGCAGACATTTCTGAACCGCTGGGTTTCCGAACACGCTGGCGGACTGGTCCTGGTTGCGGGAGAGATTTTTACCCCCAGACTGGCTCAGGAGCCTGAAACGTTTCGCGACATCAGCGTGCTGTATCCTGTACTGCTGAACCGAATGGCACCAGAACTTCAGCTCAGTCAGCGCGCAGATGAACCGTGGCCGCTTACGCTCACGCAGGAAGGTCGTGCGACAGAGTTCCTGAAGATCGCGGATGAGACAGGCAGTGCCAGCGTGGATCTGTGGCAGACGTTCAAAGGGATTTATCGGTCGTATCCCGTCCGGGGAGTGCGTGACGGTGCCGTGGTGCTGCTGGAATATGGTAACCCGCGGGCACGAACCGAACTGGGGCAACCACCATTTTTGGCGTCACAGTTTTACGGGACAGGACGCACGATTTTTATTGGTTCGGCGGAGACATGGCGACTGCGGGAAATTTCGCCGCAGGGCCATCAGCGATTCTGGACCAGCCTGATTCGCGAGGTCGGTCAGGGACGTCGCAGCCGCGGCAACGCACGTGGTCTGTTGCTGCTGGACCGGAGTGAAGTTGCGCCGGGGCAACCGGTGAGTTTGCGCGCCCAGTTATATGACGCGCGACTGCAGCCACTGCTGACAGAATCTGTGCCGCTGACAATCGTGGACGCTGAAGGCCGGACGCTGACGGTGCCTGACCGCCTGCATGGCGACAGTCGCGGGGCAGGGCAGTATGTGGCCAGTTTTCGACCGCCAGCGCCGGGTACGTATCGCATCGCCGTGCCCGTGCCGGAATCGTCCGACGTGCTTCAGGCTTCGATCGATGTCGTGCTTCCGAATCTGGAATCTCAGAATCCGACTCTGAACACTGAATTGCTGACAAATCTGACACGGGACACCCAGGGGCGTTATCTCTCCGTATCAGAACTTGCGACGTTGCCGACACTGTTGCCCGATCAAAGCCAGCCGGTCGTTGTCGATGAACAACTGCGAACGCTGTGGGATCGCAGCTGGCTGATGTATCTCATGGTCGGGCTGCTCGCGTTTGAATGGATCATGCGTCGAGTGCGGCGCTTGAGTTGAGTTTTGTCTCGTAACTCGCCGCGACTGTAGGATGGACATTCATGTCCGTCGGATGGCCGTACA
>JANOUN010000595.1:0-2453 GCA_031416875.1 Planctomycetota bacterium
GTTAATAGTCATACTTTGTACTTCGACTGTTTGACATGGCCATTGAAGACCACTTCGGGCTTGGGGACGGTCGTTTTAGGTTCACAGAGTCAGTAAATTCGTTTAACGGCGAGCCGCTGGCGCAGGCGAAACACGGCAACGACGCCTGCGGCTTGCCGTTAAACGATTAAAACGATAGTCCCCGTGTCCGTTGGGGTCAAAAGCATAACAGTCGAAGTACAGAGACTCATTCTCGCCCGACATTGGGTAGTTGAAAAAATTTTCAGGAAATCCATTCTGAAAACTTGACACTTCTTTGACATGACACGCCTCGCAGGAGAACATTCACGCAATACCCCCACAGGGAATTGAGTTTGACGCCATAAACAATGGGGGAATCGCCGTACTTGGGAGTGCTTGGAGAGCAACTCAGAAGACGATTTGTGAAATTGGAGAACGCGCGATGAACGTCAATTTATTGCTGGTGTCGTCCGATCGCAGTTTCGTTTCGACCGTGCAGACTTGCGTCAAGGCGATCACCTCCCTGATCGTGGAAATTGTCCCGTCGCTGGAAGACGCCGCAGTTCATCTGGAGCGGCGGGATGTCGGCATCGCAGTGGTGCACGTTCAGTCGCGCGAGGACGCGACGCTGTTACAGAAAACCGTTCGGGATTTCCAGCATCCGACCCAGGCCACACCGGTCCTGGCCGTCATTGAGAACTGTGTTGGCGGTCAATTGACTTTGGAGTTGCTGAAGGCTGGTTGTATGGACTGCTTGGCGCGTCCATTGGACATGAATCGTTTGACGTTTCTGATCGATTCACTGACACTCAGAAAAAGATCTGGCTGGATGCCTGGATTCAGCGTTGCCACAAAACGACGCGACGACCACGTGCCTGCAGGGACACGTGCCGAACCGGAGGATGCATTCCTGTACTCATCGCAGTTGATGAAACGACTGGTGGCACAAGTCCGACGAATTGCAGATCGTCAGAACACGATCGTTATTACGGGGGAGACGGGCACCGGCAAAACGCATCTGGCTCGATTCATCCACAACAACTCCTGCTGGCAGCAGGGACACCTGGTGCATGTCGATTGCGGTGCCGTGCCTGAGAATCTGATTGAGGGAGAGCTGTTTGGTTATCGCAAAGGAGCATTCACCGGGGCGTCCCGGGACTACGAAGGAAAGTGCGCAGCCGCTGCACGGGGCACACTCTTTCTCGACGAAATCGATGCTCTTTCTCCGGCCATGCAGTCTCGACTTCTCCGCCTGACAGACGATCACGTCTATTCACCAATCGGAGTTGTCCAGGAAAGAAAACTGGATGCTCGCATTATTGTCGGCACGAATCGCAATCTGGAACAGGAGGTCGCAGCTGGAAGATTTCGGCAGGATTTGTATTTCCGTCTCAGTGTCTTCGAACTGCAGGTTCCGCCACTGCGGGAACGTCTCGAAGAAATTCGTCTTCTGGCAGCACACATCATGAAGTCGGTTGCCACCGTTCATGGAACGGATGTTCCAGTGGTGGAAGAAGATGCATGGCAAGCACTGGAATCGTATCGCTGGCCGGGAAATGTGCGTGAACTGAGAAACACGGTGGAACGTTTCATGGCATTCTGCAGCAATGGTGTGGTGCAGCTGGCAGATCTGGCACCCTCAATTCTTCAACACTTCAAACGGGACCTTCTGAGCCTTGCGGGCGAGTCAGCGGCAGGTTCGTCGGTGACTAACCAGCCCATTTCATCAAAGTCTCACATCGACCAGCAACCCTGTTTTTCTGACTCGTGGATCAGGAGTATTGCGCCACAGATAACGTCATTGGGAATGAGTCGTGCTCGAGGTGAGGTCACGAAAATCGTCGAAGTTCTGCGGGTTGCGGAAAACAACCGCACGCAGGCAGCGCAGCTGCTTGGAATCAGTCGCGAAGCCCTCTACAAGAAACTTCGCAAATACCAGTTGCTCGACTTTCATATGAACTAAACCAGGTTCAGAATGGAAACCGGATTTTTGGGACGTAGGGTGGGACTGGGCTGCGCAAAAGTGGGGTTCAAGGGGTCATTGATTTATCGGGGTTTGTTCCGGCAGGATGGTGATAACGATCCAGAGCAGTGAGGCACAATCAGGACGGGACGCCATGTGTTCCGTGCCAAAGGCACACCATGTGACAGCCCAGCCCAACGCCCTGCGACAATGTGAAACGAATGTCCCACGCCCCAACCGGGCGACAGCATCGAGACTCCTCCTGACGCCGTTTCAGGGCTTTCCTGCTCAAGATTGCCTGTTTCCTGGGGCGATGCCCCAGGCTTTCACATGGTGCCGCGTTGCGGCAAAACCCTTCGGACACGCCATGCGTGGTGACGGAACAAAAACCGGATCAACAAACCACCCCAATAAACATAACTTTTGCGCAGCCCAGTCCCACCCTACGGAACTGAGGACCGTCACGGATCAATTCAATCCAGCGAACAGG
>JANOUN010000596.1:0-3241 GCA_031416875.1 Planctomycetota bacterium
AGCACCCTCTGGGCCATTTGGCTATTGGTTCCTGACCCCTTTTTAAAGCCTGACCAGACGACTAATCTGATTCTTCAACAAGACTCCTTATCTATGCCCATCCTGCAACACATCCTGAATGTCGCAACTCCGACATTTCTGACCGACGTTGTTCCTGCAGAAGCCCTGCCCGCAGCCGCAGGAAACGGCACGCTGATGTTGCTCGTCACGATCTTCGTGGTGTCGGTTTTTGTCGGCGTGGAAATCATTGTCAAGATTCCGCCAACGCTGCATACGCCGCTGATGTCAGGGTCCAATGCGATTTCCGGCATCACAGTGGTCGGCGCAATCCTTGAGAGCGGCAAAGATGGCGGCACCACTGCCACGGTGCTCGGTTTGATTGCGGTCATCCTCGCCACGATCAATGTCGTGGGTGGATTTGTCGTAACCGATCGAATGCTGTCGATGTTCAAATCAAAGTCGAAGAAGTAGAGAGAAACTCCAGTGAGCATGGCCCTTGTTGATCTCTGTTATCTGGTTGCCGCCATCCTGTTCATTATCGGCCTCAAAGGCATGACCAAACCCAGAACCGCCGTGCGCGGGAACTGGATTGGATCGCTGGCAATGCTGCTGGCCATCGTGGCCACACTGCTGCATCGCGATGTGGTCAGCTGGACCGGGATTCTGATCGGCATTGCCATCGGTTCAGTGATCGGAACCGTGATGGCGAAGCGCGTGCAGATGACGACGATGCCGCAGATGGTCGCCCTGCTCAACGGGCTTGGGGGCGGTGGATCCTTTCTTGTCGCCGGGGCCTACCTGGCAGGGAAAGAGCACATTGCTGGTGCCGCTGCCGGAACAGAAAAAATCGACGTCGTGATCGCGACGGCAGCTTCGGGATTGATCGGAGCCGTGACGCTGACTGGCAGTCTCGTCGCTTATGGCAAACTTGAAGAGTTCAAGTTTCTGAAAGACTTCAATGGCTCATGGCAGAAGCTGGCCAACTTGCTGCTGGCGGTGGCCTGCATCGGGCTGTGTGCCTTCATGGTTGTGGAGCCGGCATGGGCAGAAGTTTCCTATTGGGTCATGGTGCTGCTCGCTCTGGGACTGGGAGTGTTGCTGGTGATTTCAATCGGCGGGGCGGACATGCCGGTCGTCATCGCACTGCTCAATTCGTATTCAGGCATCGCGGCGTCAGCCACGGGGTTTGTGTTGAACAACACGCTGCTGATTATTGCGGGTTCACTCGTGGGTGCCTCCGGAATTATCCTCACGCGTATTATGTGTACTGCCATGAATCGCTCGATCTGGGCGGTCCTGTTCGGCACGATGCAGGCCAAAGGAAAATCGACAACCAGCGATGATATTTACGCGCATGTCAAAGCCACGTCGCCGGAAGAAGTCGCACTGATGCTGGAAATTGCCCAGCGCGTCCTGATCGTCCCCGGCTACGGCATGGCCGTGGCGCAGGCGCAGCATGCCGTGCGTGACCTGACAAATTTGCTGCTGGCCCGAGGGATTGAAGTGGAATTCGGCATTCATCCTGTGGCCGGTCGCATGCCGGGACACATGAATGTCCTGCTGGCTGAAGCGGATATTGCTTATGAACGTCTGAAGGAAATGGATGAAGTCAATGCGTCGATGGATCAGGTCGACGTGGCGATCGTGCTCGGAGCCAACGACGTGGTGAATCCGCTGGCGCGCACGGACCCCAACAGTCCGATCGCCGGCATGCCGATCATTGACGTCGATCGAGCCCGCACGGTCATCAACATCAAACGCAGCCTCAGCCCAGGCTTTGCCGGTATCGCCAATCCTCTCTTCGCGCTCGACCATTCTCTGATGCTCTACGCGGACGGCAAGAAGGCGATTGTGGATATCGTGAAAGCACTGCAGGAAGGCTGATCCCGGGTTCCGTACGATGGACATTCATTGTCCGTCGCATGGCCAGACAGCACGGTCGAAGTAAATGTTACTGACAACCATTCACCGTCCTGTTGATCTCCCTTCTTAATCATAATCTTACTCTTAATCATAATCGGTTCGTAGCGCTCGCATCGCCCGCCTCTTGCGGTACTCACGTCGGAACAATGGATTAAGATTAAGAGTAGGATTAAGATTAAGAATTCAACACCAGGAGCTGTGACCCCCTCGACGATCCACCTGTGTACCTGTTCTACACCGCTCCGCCCGCACTGGGACAGGAACAGAAAGACCCAACACACACGTCCAATTTCGGGGTTAAGCTGCAGGAACACTGCCTGAGTGCCAAAGTCGATTGCGAACTCAATTATCCGGACGCACCAGACGTAAAGCATAAAACCGTGCAGGAATATCTGATCGATAAGCTGATGGCAAAGTGAGGGTCGGCGGAGGAATAACGGTCTCTCTGGACCGTTCGTACTACTAACAGTTAATTTCTTGTTCTCCCGCGAAGATTCTCAGACGTCTGTTTGCAGAAGTCAGGCCTGGCAGAAAAATGAGCGGCAGAAAAATACAGGCCACGACTGCAGGTCTTTCTGCATTTCATTTTTCTGCCATCAATTTTTCTGCTGCATGACTTCTTGTGTCCCGATTTCGACGATGGGTTGCGGGCCAAGCCCGCGCTGGGAAATTGGTGTCGTATTCAAAAGGGTTGGATGCGATTTGATTGAGATTGGCCCCTGCAAGCCAGGTATCCGCCCCATTTGTCACAGCCGAGTGTCACAGCTTGTCATAGTTCAGTGTCACAGCTGGTGATTGCTCGGCGAGACAGAAGTTTCTGCTTCCGGCAATTCAGTTGATCCGGGTCAAGATATTGTCGCAAGTTGTGTCGCAAGATTGTCGCAAGTTCCCCAGCCTGTCGGCCCGGTTTACATTGTTTTTGCCAGGTTTACATTGTTTTTGAGGTCAGGCTGTAGTTCAGGTTGTTGGTTTCGCCCGTTGATTGAACCAGTCCCTGAGTGAAGAATTCCAGCCAACTGGTCAAGTCCATGTTCTGTTCACGGACGCTCTGGATCGCACGATAAAAGGCCTGACGGTCTCGGTCGTAGTATTCGCTGATCGTGAACAGCCGCCTAAAGTCATAACCATCGCGGTATTCACCTATGAATAGTCAATCCGGCCAAAGTCAATTCGACGCACTTCGAATCGGAAAATGCCTGTTGCAGATCCGGCAGCAGTAACTCGAACCGAATCAGCAAGTCGGTGTTTGTGACATTTCCGATGGGGACCCACAAGAGTTGCGATGGTGTCAATCTCACGGCCAGTCGCCTTGGTAACT
>JANOUN010000597.1:0-2403 GCA_031416875.1 Planctomycetota bacterium
CGCAGTGTCCCGTTCAATCACGGCAGCAAATTCGTGAATCCCGGAATCGGAGTTTCTGGCAACCTTGAGCGCCTCCAGTGCAAATCCCGGGAGCATCCGCAAATGGCTTGCGTACAGACTAAGTCGTTCCCGAACTTCGGGCGACAACTGCGGTTCGCCGCCAGTGACTGCGGCCTGGCTTTGCTGTATCGTCGACATCAGGAGTCCTTGCGAAATGATTGATTGGGCAGACCCGGCCAAAGCACCGTCGTGGATGCCCGCACCGTCTGAAACGCACTGGGTTCGCCGTCACGACGATTGGTTCATGCAAGTGCTCGCAGGCGATTCGTTCGATGATTTGACTAACTGCTCCGTCGAATTGACGATCCGATACTTGCCATTTTGCGAGTCGCTGAATCCGGACGTCCGACGGCACGACGGAATCTCCGAGCGACGGTCGATTTCGGACTGCGTGTCACCCACGAGAGCCAGCAGTTCGGCTGCCATCTGTTCAATGGAAGCGGCTGTTCGCAGGGTTTCATCCGTACTGTTCGCTGTGCACTGACCTGCTTCGGCGACCAGGGAGATGTTCTTCGCGATTTCACCGCTGCCGAAGGCGACCTCGGAGATATTTCGTGAAATCTCGGTCGTCATAGCCGTCTGCTCTTCGACAGCACATGCGATCGCGTTTTGTGACTCACTGATCTGTCCGATGATGTTGCTGACGCGGCCAATCGCGTCAATGGCTTCGCGTGTGTCGGCCTGGATCACCTCGATCTTATGGATAATGTCTTCCGTGGCCCTTCTCGTTGCCCTGGCCAGATCCTTCACCTCATTGGCGACGACTGCAAATCCCTTACCCGACTCGCCCGCCCTTGCGGCCTCAATCGTAGCGTTGAGTGCCAGCAGATTCGTTTGTTCAGCGATCGAGTTAATGACCTTGATCACCTTGCCGATTTCGCCACTACTGGCGCCAAGCTTGGTGACCGTGCGGTTGGTTTGCTCTGAAACATGAACTGCCGTCTGAGCGACACTCGCGGCAGTGGAAGCGTTCGCGGCAATGTCGCGGATGCTGGACTCAAGTTCTTCGACTGCCGTGGCAAGGGCATGCGCGTTCGCAGTGACTTGAGCAGAAGCGGTGCTGGCGAGTGCCGCCCGGTGCGTCGTCTCCTCGATATCCGAACGCATTGTCTGGTTCAGACGGCGAAGATCCTGGCCGGTCGTTGTTCGCAGAATCCTGGCTTTGCTTCGGACGTCATATGTGATGAGCCGGCTGACGTGGATTGAGAGACCGAATGCCACGGCCAGTCCGCCGACGCTGGTGATCCAGAGCGTGATCATCGCTCGGTTGCCCACCGCCGTTGCGTGCGCCCGAAGGGCGAGTATTGTGGCATTCCCCACCCGTTGGAACTCATCTGTCTGTGCCATCAAGTCCCGGAGATCGGCGACGTTTGAGTCTTTCTGTTTCGCAAACCGCTGAACCCATTCGCGCTTGTCGAGAATCAGCTTTTCCTGTTCTCTGAACAGGTCGCCAATCTCCCTGGTAGGAGCGGCGTCAAGCTGCAGGTGAGTTTTGTCCGAAGCGACAACGGTTCCGCCGTTCAGCAATGCGTCAACGGATTGGGTCATCGTGTCAATCACCGATTCGTAGTCTCCGTTCGCGCCGTTCAGATGAAGCAACAGTTCCTTGCTTTGTTGTTGATTCAGCATGCGCTGTCGTCCGGCAATACTGATCGCGGTGGTGAGACTCTGCTGAACGCGAAAGGCGGACGTGGCTGTGCAGATGGTGATGACCCCGACGGCGGCGAATGCAGCCGGGATAGTCAGCAGCATTGCAAGCAATCGGTAACGGGCATACAGGATTCTGATCATGGTTGACTCGCGGATTTACAGTTGACGTGAAGGCTTCTTTCAGGACTGCGATCGCTTTCCGCTCTCGAGCGGCCCCACCAAGTGGCGGTTCAGGAAGTGAATTCCGTTGAAGTTGTACAGAATCGATTTCGACCGACCGATCTCTTCATCTGCGTCCTTTGAATTCAGACTCAAGTTCGGATCTATTCGCCTGTGACCGTCGTCAACCAGCCGCATCAGTTCTCTGGCCGTGGCTTCGATGTTCGCTGAAGCGCGAATCGCTTCGTTCGTTCGGCAGATCGTCAATTCTGCGGCGCTGGCAACAAGCGCGATGTTTCGCGAGATCTCTCCGTTACCGACGGCGACTTCTGAGATATTGTCGGAAATCCTGGAGGTCATGGCTGTTTGTTCGTCTACGGAACTGGCAATTGCATTCTGAGAGTCGTGGATCCGGTCGACGATCCTGCTCACCCCGGCGATCGCATTTTCTGCTTGCTTTGTGTCATCCTGAATCAATGCGATTCTGGCGATGATGTCCTCAGTGGCCTGCCTGGTCTGCCGTGCGAGTTCCTT
>JANOUN010000598.1:0-2082 GCA_031416875.1 Planctomycetota bacterium
CCTGTTCGCGTTGGCCGCAATGCTGCTCGCCAACACCGCCGAAGCTGGCCGACACAACTGCTGTCGTCCGGTAAAATGCAGAACGCACCATCATTGTGTTTCTCACCATCAGAACAACCATTGTGGTGTTCAGAATCACTGCTGCAACACATGCAGCGCTCCAGCACCAAGCTGTGGCTCATGCAATGCATGCCAGACCTGTGCTCCAGCACCAAGCTGTGGCTCATGCCAGACGTGCTGCGCCCCAGTTTCAACCTGCGGCGGTTGTAATTCATGCGGCAGCGGCTGCAACTCATGCGGCAGCAGCACAGGCTGTGGTCCAGGCGGATGTGGCGTTATTGCCCCAGCACCAGCACCAGCCCCAGCGGTTGAAAACGCACCAGCTCCACCAGCTGAAGCACCACCAGCTCCAGCACCAGCACCAGCTGCTTAATTGCCTGGTGTTCGATGATGGCATGGGCGGCAACAGGATCGAATTCGATCATGTTGTTGACGCGCTGAATTTCCGACAGCGGCAGCAATGCCGCTGTTTTCATGCGCCGATTTAAGATCGCTGGACAACAAAACAGCCAACACAAAATCCCGGAAATCGTGAAATGCGGCATTCCCTGGAAAACGGTTGTCTTGACAATTGTCGTCGCAACGGTGATGCTTTCGGTATGGCAACATCATCTGTACCACCGTCTTCCCGGAAACCAAGATTTGATTCACCGGAGCAGGAAGCATTCCTGAACCTTTGGAGAACGTATGATTGTTTGAAGGCTCTGGAAGAAGAGCTGTTCACGAAATTTCAATTGTCGGCTCAACAATATAATGCACTTCGATTGCTGCGTTCTGTCTATCCGGCATCCCTGCAGACCCTGGCTTTGGGAAAACTATTGATTTCCCGCAGTCCTGACACGACGCGAATGCTGGATCGACTCGAACAGCGACAATTGATCATCCGCGAGCGGCGCAGCGAGAATCGACGCGTGGTGGAGATTGCGATCACGCAACAGGGACTCGATCTTCTTGATGAAATGGCAAGCGACGTGCAGGCCATGCACAAGCGGCAACTGGGACACTTGAATCGCACCGAACAACGGGAACTCACAGCATTGCTGAAACGAATACGAGAACCCCACGAAGATGCCAGTTGTGACTGGCTGGATGAGTAGACGGACTTTTGTCCAGAGCGACTGTCTGGTGTCCGAATTCTTGCGAATCCGGCTACGGACGTTTTTGTTCTTCAATGATGAAAACAACGATCGACAACCTGGAATTCGGCGGAGGAACCAAATCATGAAATCGTCACTTCTCACATTCCTCAGTTTGTGCATCTTGAGTCAAGCCACTTTTGGCGAAGACTGGCCTCATTGGCGCGGCCCACACAACGACGGGCTGTCGTCAGAAACCGGCCTTCCTGATTCCTGGTCACCCACAGGGGAAAACCTGTTATGGCGCAAGGAGGAATTCGCTTCGCGATCGTCGCCGGTCGTGATGAACGGGCGCGTCTATGCGGTCTGTCGGTCGTTTCCTGAGACGACTCAGGAAGGCGAGAAAACGGTGTGTCTCGACGCGAAAACCGGCGAACTGATCTGGGAGAGCATTCACAATATCTTTCTGACGGATGCTCCGGCAGAACGGGTCGGCTGGTCCAGTGTTGTTGGCGATCCGGCGTCGGATACGGTGTTCGTTCTTGGACTCGGCAGTGTGTTTCAGTGTCTTGACGGTAAGACAGGCAAGACGCTCTGGGAACACTCGATGAGCGAAGAATACGGCATGCTCTCGACGTACGGCGGTCGCACAAATTTCCCCGTTGTGTTTGAGGACCTCGTCATCATCAGCGGCGTCCTGACCGGCTGGGGTGAAACAGCCATTCCCGCTTACCGCCTGATCGCATTCGACAAAAAAACGGGCGTGGCTCAGTGGCTGAAAAGTACAAAGCTCCGACCAGAAGATACGACGTACAGCACTCCGGTCTTCACGTACTTCAAAGGCCAGGCAGCGATGGTGGTGGGTGCCGGCGACGGCGCGATCTATGCGATCCAGCCGCGGACTGGTAAGACGATCTGGAAGTATCAGGCTTCGACGCGAGGGCTG
>JANOUN010000599.1:0-2527 GCA_031416875.1 Planctomycetota bacterium
GATCAGTGGCCGAAAGCGCATGTCATGCTTTCTGTACTTCTCGATCCTTTCGCGTGGGAGTTGCCACAACAGCGTGGAGCGACCGGTCCTTTGGAAATGCTCGTGAATGACCTTTCCATCAACTTGACCTATTCACCGACGCAGCGAACGTTTGAGGTATCGTTTCGGAACGATCGTTCAACACGTTCACGATGCGTCTCGTATTGGGGGTCAGTTTTTATGTCTGCAGGAGTAAAAATTGAAGAGTGAGTTTGTAGAGAAAAGGGACACGGGGCAACAGACACGGGGAAAACAACGGGGGGGACGACGGGGACGCAGTGTGCCGGGATGGGGCTTATCAACGGGGCCATCCAACTATTTAAAATAATCTGGTGATTTTGTATACTCAGGAGTAACAAAAGGTGGCAGGAACCGAAAATCACAATCGGGACCGAAAGTTACACGTATAATGTTAACGGACGTCAGAAGACGCGCACGGACGCACGCGGCAAAGTCTGGACGACGAATTATGCGTCCTGCTGCGGGCATAGTGTGGCGTCGAGAAATCCGCTGAGGCATGGATCGATCAGCAACCAGAACGCAGGCGGCCAAACTGTGCATACGGCAGGCATTGCGGACGTCGATTCGCACAGCAGTTTCTTGAATCCGCTCGAAGGAAGGACCAAAGGAGAAGGACCAAAGGGAAGGACCAAAGGGGTCAGGCGTCTTTGATTGAACAATCAAGGAACAGAGGATGAGATTGATCAAGTATGGACCAGAAACTGGCGATGGGTGACAGGCACTGTGAGGCGTTACTGGAGAGTTTCATGAATTGCGACACACTGGAAGACTACGAAAAAGCGAAGCGGGCTCTCTTGTAGGATGGACATTCATGTCCGTCGCCTGGCCATGAAACGCAATCGAGACGGAAGTTGTTCCGCTCACGAATCGTTCGGTGATGGCACGCTGTTTGGTGAGATCTCGGACAAGAATGTCCAAGCTACATGAATCACATCCCAACGAACCCGGTCATCCGTATTCCGGCAAGCTGCTGTCGTCGAAGAAGGTGTATGTCGAGAACAAGCTGTTCAGCGAAGAAGATCCGTACGGCAGAAAGAAATACTACGGCTACCGAGCCAGTGACGGGCAGCTTATTCGCTACGTCACGGGAGCGTACCCGAGCTTCAGTCTGGCCAATCAGGCGGCTGTGTTTGCTTTGACTCGCGGCTCGACGCTGAATCCTGACTATACGGTCAAGGGAAGCGTCCGGGGAACCCATTCGTTCCAACGGCGTTCCGGTTCACCGGTCCGCTGCGGGGCGGAGGTCAGCGGCGGCGATTTTGTCGCGGCGTTTTTGGCGATCGTCGCGTTTGCGGTTGGCCACCTGGCGCGCCTCTTCAATTCGATGCACCAGCACGTGTTTCGGATGAGCCGCAGCCCAGTGGTCCGGCAGCATCGCGGTCATAGCTTCACCCGGCAGTTGATTGGCCAGCGACATTCCGAGTTCACGAAACTCGGTCCCGGTGAGATCCGATGTCTCCGTAAAGTCCGGCACATCGACTCCGCCTGCGGCGCACAAAGATGACATCGTCACCACAAGATCACGCACATATGCAAACGGCTCAAGGTGATGTCGTTTCGCATTGGCCATGATCGTGAACAGGACAGCCATGCGATAACCAGCCGATTCACTGCCGATGAATTGCCAGTTCTTGCGACCGATCGCCAGAGCGCGGACCGTGCGTTCACTCAGATTGTTGTCAATCGTCAGACGACCGTCGGTGGTAAAGACATTCAGGGCTTTCCAGTTATTGAGCACGTAGCGCACAGCCTTACCTGTCGATGACTTGGGCAGCACGCCAGCCGGAAGAGCCTTCTTCGAAAGCGCACCATCGTCATCGACCTTCAGCCATGTCCCCATGCGCCGCAGGATCGGAACGGATTCCGCCTGACGCAGTGCCCGACGTTCGTCGTCCGACATCAGCAGTGCGCGATCTTCGATGTCGTACAACTGCCGCACCCATTCAAGCACCAGGCCACAAACTTTACGGTCGTTGTTCAGAGCTTGCTCGAAGTAACGGCGCGCGTGAGCCCAGCACGCGACCTCGATGATGAGTCCGTTGCTCGCGTGAATCACAGGATCGTAGCCGCTGTAGGCATCGGCGTGGAGAAACCCCGACCAGCCGCTGAGCATCGACATCGGGCCGTCGCGATCTCGGCTGATCGTGAAATCGTACACTGTGTACGGCGCATCTCCTCGGGCGATGTACGGCCAGAAGCGACCGCGACGCAGCGACGATTCTCCCTTCTTCGTCTGCACCGGTTTTCCGTTGCGATCGAAGAACATCACCGGCGTGTCGTCCGTCCAGAGCACCGGCTGTTTCAGAATCCGAGTGGCGATAAATGCCGCGAACGGAAGCAGCAGCATGGCACTGCGATGCATCCAGTCACACAGTGTTGATCGAGGGATGTGCAGTCCGTGTCGCACGAGAATATCTTCGCTGCGATACGTCGGCAGATGGTCACCGCACTTGCTGACAATCAATGA
>JANOUN010000600.1:0-3943 GCA_031416875.1 Planctomycetota bacterium
TCAGCCAGCAACCGTGCGGGAATTTACGTAACTCCCTTTCATCAAATGCTTTACCACCACTCCTGGCTACAGTGCCACTCCGCAAGTGGCCAGGTTCGTGATCAAGGCCGGCTCTCGGACTCGAGTTCCCCCCTATCCGCCCAATTTCGACGCCCACGGTCGGCCAGTTATTGACGATGCGCAAGCGGTAGGGTGTGACAAGCAACGCGCAGGCACACCGAATCACAGACATGCTGTGCCTGCGCTGCCGCTTGTCACACCCTACGAATTTACCAACTGGCCAGCCGTGTTTCGACACCTCGCAAGACTTCAACAATTGACCCCAGCAAGATAACCTCTGTGCAGTTTGTTTCGCATAGGTGTTTCGTTGGCAATTGTCCGAACGCCGACTTTTCGTACTCATCGCAGTCCTGATTTTCGTCAGTGCACTTGTCATGGGGCCAACATTGGGCGTTATTTTACTCTTTACCACGTACGCTTCGGGGGGATTGGGCTTCTGGCTGTCGCGGTGGCGACGATCAACTTAAGATGGGACTCTGCAGAGCGTGCAACCGCGGCAGTCCCTTGATATATTGGCCTGTGTGGTTTGGTAGAGTTCCCGCAATCTGTGAATGAGGTGCTTTGATGAATCGTGCTGCTCGACGCAACCAATCGACTCGTCGTTCAATGCTTGCTTCGGCTTCAGCGATGGCTGCTGCTGTCGCGGGGCTGCGGATTTCAGACACTCTGCTGGCGGGACCACAGCCGGGCGGATTTAACGATGCGACCGGCAGCGACATGAGTTTCGGTCTGGTGACGTATCAATGGGGCAAGGATCTGGACCTGCCGACGCTGATTGATACGTGCGAAAAATCGGGGTTAACGGGGGTTGAACTCCGAACTGAGCATCGCCATGCGGTCGAACCAGCGTTGTCAAAGGCAGCGCGAGATGGTGTGAGGAAACGTTTCGAAGCAAGTTCCGTGGAATTGGTCGGTTACGGTTCAAACGCTCAGTTTCACGAAGCAGATCAAGACAAAGTGAAGGCCAATATCGTACTCACAAAGCAGTACATTCAGCTGATGCACGACTGCGGCGGTTCGGGTGTCAAAGTCAAACCAAACGGCTTTGTGAAAGACGTGCCGCACGAACAAACGATCGAACAGATCGGCAAATCTCTGAACGAAGTTGCGGAATATGGCCAGCAGTACGGGCAGCAGATTCGCGTCGAAGTTCATGGCGCGGAGACTTGTGAATTGCCCGTCATCAAGGCGATTTTTGATGTGGCCACGCATCCGAACGTCGCCGTCTGCTGGAACTCGAATGCGGAAGATCTGAAAGGCGAAGGGCTGGAGCACAACTTTAATCTCGTCAAGGATCGCTTCGGTGCCACTGTGCATGTGCGGGAACTGACGCTCGACGATTATCCGTACGCCGAGCTGTTTCGACTGTTCAAAGGCATCAGGTACGCGGGGTGGATTCTGCTTGAGGCGCGGACCGAACCCGCCGACAAGGTGGCGGCCTTGATTGAACAGCGGCAGGCGTTTGAGAAGCTGGTTGCGAATGCAGGCTGAGAATCTCAGTCGACGGAGCGACTGAGCTACGTAGGCGATGTCGCTCCGCGACTCGCATTTCTGGGCAGGCCACTCTCTGAAACGATTGCACACTGGCTGATGCGCTCACACCGCTGGTGTGGAGGTTCAACGGGAAAGCTCACGTATGAAATTCATTCTGGCACTTGATCAGGGCACGACCAGCAGTCGGGCTATCCTGTTTGATCATGCGGGCATCGCTGTTGCCTCAGCGCAACAGGAGTTTACGCAGCAGTTTCCCAAGCCGGGCTGGGTTGAGCATGATCCGGAAGAAATCTGGGGGTCGCAGCTGGCCACAGCGAAAGCCGTGCTGCGGGATGCTCAGATCGATGTCGGTCAGATTGCTGCGATCGGAATTACGAATCAGCGTGAAACAACCATCGTGTGGGATCGTCGCACGGGAGATGCGATCAGCAACGCGATCGTATGGCAGGATCGCCGTACCGCTGACGTCTGCGACGAGCTGCGCAAGGACAGCGCTGATCGGATGATCCGCAAAAAGACGGGACTCATTCTCGATGCTTATTTCTCTGCCACCAAGCTGCAGTGGATTCTGAAGCACGTCAAGGGCGCGAAGCAGCGGGCACGCAAGGGAGAACTGGCATTCGGGACCGTCGATTCGTGGCTGCTGTGGAAGCTGACGGAAGGCCGCGTGCATGCCACCGATCCCAGCAACGCCTGTCGTACGATGCTGTTCAATATCCACAAAGGAGAATGGGACGACAAGCTGCTGCGACTGTTCGATGTGCCTCGGGAAATGCTGCCGGAAGTCCGGTCTTCGAGTGAAGTGTTTGGGCATACGACATTGCTGGGCGGAGACATCCCGATTGCAGGGATCGCGGGAGATCAATCGGCGGCGTTGTTTGGTCAGATGTGTCATCGGCCAGGCATGGTGAAAAACACCTACGGCACCGGCTGCTTCATGCTGATGCACACCGGTGACAAACCCATGACGTCCAAAAACAATCTGCTGACGTCGGTCGCATGGAAGATTGATGGGAAGACCGAGTACGCGCTGGAAGGCAGTATCTTCATCGCCGGTGCGGTGGTGCAATGGCTGCGCGATGGACTGGGGATCATTCGCACGTCGGCAGACATTGAAGCGCTGGCCGTACAGGTATCGGATTCGGGCGGAGTGGTTGTCGTGCCGGCATTCGCGGGACTCGGTGCGCCGCACTGGGATGCGTGGGCACGCGGCCTGATCATCGGACTCACCCGCGGAACAACTTCGGCTCATATTGCCCGCGCGGCTCTCGAAAGCATCGCGTTTCAGGTGACGGACGTAGTGAATGCGATGCAGGCCGATGCCGGGCTGAAGGTGCGTGAGTTACGAGTGGATGGCGGTGCCGCGGCCAACAATCTCCTGCTGCAGTTTCAGGCGGACTTGCTGGGCGTGCCGGTGGTGCGGCCCCAGGTCCTGGAAACCACTGCGCTGGGTGCCGCGTATCTGGCGGGTCTTGCCGTGGGATTCTGGAAGAATAGACGCGACATCAATGCGCAGTGGAAGGCTGACGCAACCTTTACGTCGGCGATGAAGAACGCCGAACGCGACACCAAAATGCGGCGGTGGAAGCGTGCTCTTGAACGAAGCAAGGCGTGGGAAGAGTAGCGTGACTCTCCGACTCGAACGCAATTCCCGTAGCTCGGACATTCTTGTCCGAGTCCTGGCCAGAAGACGACCTGCCGGGGAGATCATTGAATTATAGTAGCGTCGGTTTCGCCCGCTTTTTTGGTCACGTGACGGACATGAATGTCCATCCTACACAAAAGCACTTTACTCGGCCGTTTCACTCACAATCGACATTTTCTTCACATAGTCCAGTTCCGGGAAACGCTCCTGCAGATACGCATTGCCTCCGGACTCAATACTGGGCTGCTGTGGTGATTCGCCGTACTCTGAGTTAATCGCATCGACATTTTCCATACCTTCAATTACCTTTCCGAACGGGGCGAAACCTTGTCCGTCAAGAGATGAGTTATCGCCAAAATTAATAAAAACCTGCGTCGTGCGGCTGTCCGGGCCTGATGTCGCGAATGTGACGTAACTTCGCTCGTTTCTCTGCGTGACGGGATCGTCCTTGATTTTCCGATCCCATTGCCGCTGTACGGTCGGATCGCCGTTCATCCCGAACTGGACCATAAAATCGGGCACCACCCGGAAGTAACGGCACTCATCGTAGTAACCAGCTTTGACGAGCTCGTAAAATCGTTCGGCACCGACAGGAGCCCAGTCGCGATGCACTTCGATCGTGTAGTCGCCTGCCGATGACTCCACTTTAACGGTGAATGTCCCCTTCTGCGGCTCGTGCCCGGTTTCTTCCACAGTCGGTGCTGTCAGGGGTGACGACTGTGGAGTACCCGCCGGAATTTTGGC